>JAUYFQ010000124.1 GCA_030690895.1 Sulfuricellaceae bacterium | reverse complement strand
AAAGCGGAGTTGTTCTGGGGTAGAATTGGCATCAGGGCGAGTACAAGTAGTCATTTTTTACGAATATGTTTTTTGATAACTCGTATTATATCAAATGCTTACTTTGTTATTCGCCCTGTTTGTGCAAAATTCGGGCTAGGAGCCTGATGTCGCTCGCAAACCCTATTTCCTGGCGCGATCAACCTGTTCGCAAAACATCTCCGCGCCATCCAGAATCCGGGGCGTATGACGGTGCAAAAGATCAGGTGGGACGAAATACAAGTGGTGCTGGCGCACGGCTTTCATGTTAGGCCAACGCCGCCAGTCATCCAGCCATTCCGGCCGGGATTCGTCCATGCCGCTGGCGATGATGACTTCTGGCGCAGCTGCCACAACGGCTTCCACATCGATGGTCGGGGTCAGGACGGAGAGCCCTGAAAAAACATTCTCGGCCCCGCATAATTTCATGACATCGCCGATCAGATGCTGGCCGCTGACCGTCATCAGCGGCTTGTTCCAGACTTCATAAAAAGTGCGCACCGGTCGGCGCTGGCTGTATCTTGCCTGCAACTCGGCATGGCGCGCGCGAAACATGCTGGACTGACGCGCCGCCTGCTCGCCACGGCCTGCCAGCACACCGATTCTCTCCAGGCTGGCGGCAACATCCAGAATTCGGCGCGGCTCGTTCAGGAACACGCGGTAACCCATTTTTCTCAGTTGCGCGACCTGCGCCTGGTTATTGCCGCTTTGCCAGGCAACAATCAAATCGGGGCGCATGGCTACAATCCGTTCCATATCAAACTGCACGTAACTGCCCACGCGTGGAAGCCGCTTGGCCTCAGACGGGTAATCACTATATTCCACCGTGCCGACCACTTGCGCCCCTGCGCCGACGGCAAACAGAATCTCGGTCAGATGCGGCGCCAGACTGACGATGCGTTGTGCGGGCCGGGTCAGCGTTATGGTCAGACCGGTATCGTCGCGAACGACAAGTGTTCCAGCCAATGCTTGTTGCTGAACGATGAGCAGCAGGCTGCCGAGCATAAATTTAATTGCCCCGCTCACTGTTCAGGCAGCCAGGTTTTCATGAATTGCTCGGCAGTCACAATTGGGCAGGAAAATACGTCAACAAGGCTAAGCAGATCCTGGTCTCCCGTCATCAGCGCATTAGCTTCCCCTGCCAGAGCGAGCCGCAAAAAAGGCATATCGAAATCGTCTCGACAGACAGGTGTTTCAGGGGGCGAATCGGGGATTTTCACGGTCGTGCAGAAAGGCAAATAGTCGGCCAGCAGTTCCTGCTGGTCTTCGGGTGTGAGCCTGAATTTGGGATAAGCAAGTACACGAATGAGTTCCGCCGCCGTATCCCTGGAAGCCAGAGGCAGGATGCGGCGCGTTTGCCAGGCGTGTCGCAAAGGCTTCAAGCGGCCTTGGGCAAATACCAGCGCGGACAACACCAGATTGGTATCGATCACGACACGGGGTGGGCGAGCGGAATGCCTCATTTGCCTGGCGAAGTTTTAGCCCGAGCCCAGGCTACGGCATCGGCAATATCCGTTTCATGCAAGTCCAACTCCGCCAGTTTGGCGCGCACGGCATCACTTCGCTGGATACGGACAGGGGTCAACACGATCTGGCCATTGCGGGTTTCTACTTCAAAGTACTCTGTTGGTCCTAGTGCAGCCGTGATGCTCTTGGGCAGCGTGAGCTGGTTTTTAGATGTCATCTTTGCAAGCATAGTGCACACCTATTTCAGAAAGTAAGGAATTCTTACTTTATGCTATTTAGGATAATATTTCAAGCGACGGACTTCTCGCCACTCAAAGACGAATAGCCAGCGCCAGCAAAGCCGCTGTTTCAGTTATTTCCACCGTGGCGCCCAAGGTATCGCCGGTCACGCCACCCAGGCGCGCAAGGAACGCCCGGCGCAGCAGGAAAACGATAATGAATACCGCCAGCAAGGCTTTCCAGCCATCCACCAGGAAAACGGCAGCAACAGCCGTTGCCAGGAGAAAAACCATGGCGACCTTGCGCGGCAAGTGCGTGGTGATTTCCGTACCCATGCCGCCCGCACGCACATAGGGCGTTGTCAGCAGCATGGCAAGCAGGGCAGCCCGTCCCAGCGTGGGGGCCAGCAGAAGGGCAGGCCACGCCAGACTTTGAAGCAATGCCGTCAGGGCGGCAAATTTGAGCAGCAATAGCAGCATGATGGCCGAAACAGCAGCCGGGCCACTGCGCGGGTCTTTCATGATATCGAGGGTACGTTGCCGGTCGCCGTGGCCGCCTATCCAGGCATCGGCCGTGTCCGCCAGTCCATCGAGATGCAAACCACCGGTGAGCAGCACCCAGGCAGTCAGCAACAGCGCCGCTTGCAGCAGCGGGTCGCTGGTCTTTATCAGAAATTGCAGGGCAAGCAGCAAGGCGCCGATGAGCAGCCCCACCAGCGGGTAGGCCAGCGCCGAACGCCCCCAGTCCTGGGGCGTGAGATTGCTCAGCGCCGGCGTGGGCAGGCGGGTGAGAAACTGGATGGCCAGCAGCAGGGGTTTCATTCTGAAAAACTCATTTCGACCACGAAATACACGAAAAAGGAATGGGTGATGAGTGATGAGTGATGAAAACCGCTGACCATCACTCATTCCCCATTACTCATCACGCCAGTTTGGTTCATGCCTTACCCGACACGCCCGCCTCGGCAAAGGTCGCCATCTGCCCGTGTAGCGCCGCTGCCAGACGCAGGATAGGTAAGGCCATCGCCGCGCCGCTGCCTTCGCCCAGGCGCATGCCCAGATTCAGCAGTGGACGGGCATTCAGCGCTTCCATCAGGTGGATATAGCCTGGTTCGGCCGAGGCATGGCCGAAAAATAGCCAGTCCGCTGCATCGGGGCGAATCCGTAGCGCCAGCAGGGCGGCGCTGCTGGCAATGAAACCGTCCACCAGCACTGGCAGGCCGGACTGGGCGCAAGCGATATAAGCGCCGCACAGGGCTGCGATTTCAAAGCCGCCAACATGGCGCAGCACTTCCAGCGGCGAGCTCAGGGCAGGGTGATGGAATGTCAGGGCGTCGTCGATGATTTGTGCCTTGCGGCTGACGCCATCTGCATCCAGGCCGGTACCGGGGCCAGCGATTTCAAATGCCGATTTCCCCAATAGAGCACAGGCGATAGCGGTCGCCGCACTGGTGTTGGCGATACCCATTTCACCGCCGATAAAGAGCTGCATATTGTCCGCCAGAGCGCGTTCTACGGCGTCCCGCCCAGCTTGCAATGCCACAGCGAGTTGTGCCCCATCCATCGCGGGCTGGCGGCGGAAATTGGCCGTGCCTTCCCCTGCCTTGTTGACGATCACGCCTGGCATGGCGGCAGAGTTCGCCTTGCTGCCCACGTCCACCACTTCCAGTGTCGCGCCCAGATTGCGGGCCAGCACGCTGATCGCCGCGCCGCCATGGGCGAAATTGGCGATCATCTGGCCAGTGACGGCCTGGGGAAAAGCCGATACGCCTTCATCGGCAATGCCGTGGTCAGCGGTGAATACGGTAATCCGTACCCGCTCCAGGCTGGGCTGCTGGCTACCCTGCATGGCCGCCAGTCGCACGGCAATATCTTCAAGATAACCCAGCGAACCGGGTGGCTTGGTGAGTTGACCCTGATGGGCTTGTGCGGCCTCAAGCATGGCTAGGTCGAGCGGCTTGACCGGGGTATTCAGCCAATTCATAAGGGTGTTCCTTTCAAAACCAGCGGTAATCCGGCAGCCACAAAAATAACCCGGTCGCAAATCTGCGCCAGATCCTGGTGCAAGCGCCCCGCCTCGTCGCAGAAACGGCGCGACAATTCGCCCAACGGCACGATGCCCATGCCCACTTCGTTGCTGACAAAAATAATGTGGCCTGGCATGTTGGGCAAGCTTGCCAACAGGGCCGCACGCTGCTCGGCGCAGAGCAGGGCTTCGTCTTCAGCAGCAAGCAGGTTGTTGAGCCACAGGGTCAGGCAATCCACGATCAGGCAACGATCTGGCGCTGCATGGGCGGCTATCGCGGAAGCCAGGCGCAGCGGCTCTTCTACTAATCGCCAGCCGACAGGGCGCCGTGCGCGGTGATGCGCAATGCGTTCCGCCATTTCCTCGTCCCCGGCCGTGGCGGTGGCGATGTAGGTCACGGCCAGACCGGAATCCAACGCCATCTTCTCTGCCAGTGCACTCTTGCCGGAACGCGCACCGCCGAGGATCAGTTGCTTCACAAGTCCACACCCTTCTGCGCCTTGACGCCAGCGCGGTAAGCGTGTTTTTCATCCACGATTTCGGACACCGTGTCCGCCATTTCAATCAACGCAGACGAGGCAGCGCGACCTGTCACGACCACATGCTGCATGACTGGGCGGGCGGCAATTGCTCGCAGCACTTCAGCGCTATCGAGATAGCCGTAGTTGAGCAGATAGGTCAGTTCATCCAGCACCACCAGATCGAAGGACGCATCAGTCAGCATCCGCTGTGCGGCCGCCCAGCCACGCCGGGCAGTGGCGATGTCGCCCTCCCGATCCTGCGTGTCCCAGGTAAATCCATCGCCCAGCACTTGCCACTCCACTCCCGGCTGACGACTGAAAAAGCCCTCTTCGCCAGTATCGGTGCGGCTCTTGATGAACTGCGCCACACCCACCTTCATGCCATGCCCCAAGGCGCGCGCCACCATGCCGAAGGCGGATGAACTCTTGCCCTTGCCATTGCCGGTCAGTACCAGAAGCAGGCCACGCTCGGTGTTGGCGCGGGCGATGGTCGCGTCGATCAGCGTTTTTTTGCGCGCCATGCGGGTTTTGTGGTTGTGGATGTCGTCACTCATGGCTGTCTGGCTTGACCGCTTGCGCCGCGCAGGCTGGCCACGCTGACATGGACAATCGCCCCCAGGCCAAGGTAAAGCATCATGGACGAGAACATGGATGGAAAGTATTTCGACAGGCGTGACATAAAATCGGCCAGGGTCGGGTCAGGAAAACGACCGGAGAAGAGATAAAAGCCGCCGCTGGAAAATAATTCTGCCAGTCCGGCACCCGCCACTGCGCAGCCCAGCAGCCAAGGAAAAGCCGCCCAGGATAAACGATGGTGGCGGGTATAAACACGCCCAGCCAGAAACAGCATGGCATAAGCGGGGATAAGGAAGCCGTATGCGGGTGAGATGCAGTAGCTGCTCACTCCGCCCCAGGTAATCGCGACATAATCGACTAGAACCGTTTCCAGCATGAACGCTGGCACGATCCAGATTGGACGTAGATAAAACCCTGCGAGGAAAAAAATCGCCCATGAGGCATCGGGCAGCGCGGACAGGGTCGCCCAGTGGTGGCTACGGGTTACGGCCATCAACAAGGTAAAGATGAGGCCAACAGCGAGTTGCTGGCGGGAGCTTAAAGGCTGCATGACATACTCCGAAAAGGGGGCGCCTATCCTTCTTGCTGTCCCGCCAGAGCGGGTGGATCAAGACGAGCAGGAAGGATAAGCTATTAATCCTGTAAAACTCAGTTAACCACGGGGCACACGGGGATCACGGGGAAAAATCAATGTGTTACACGATTTTCCCCTATCACCAAATGGGTGAGCCATGTCAAGCGCCAAACCCCATGGCTTTCCCCGTGATCCCCGTGTACCCCGTGGTTCAAATACGGTTTTTAGGTTTATTACTTCACTGGCTGGTAACTCAAGCCCACAAACACATTCACGCCTGGCGTACCGTAACCCTGCGCCAGTTCATACTCTTTATCCAGCAGGTTGTTGACCCTCGCCAGCACAGACCAGTCTTTCTCCAGCGCGTAGCGGACACTGAGGTTCAGAATGCCATAACCGCCCATCTTTTGCGTATTGAAACCATCGGCAAAACGTTCACCGGATAGCATCCACTCGCCGCTGGCCCGCCATGCACCTAGCGTGCGCCCCAGTTTCAGACTGCCATGTTCGCGTGCGCGGTTGATGAGCTGCTTGCCAGTCTGGGCGTCCTCGGGTTGCTGGAAAGTCGCGGTTGCGCTCAGATCGAAGGCATCAAACCCCCGCTGCCAACTGAAGGTCACGCCGCGCAGGCTGGCTTCGTTGATGTTGTCAGGCCGCCACTCCCAGGAGCCGGGGGCGATGGGCGCCCAGGCGATCAGATCATCGATCTGGTTATCAAAGACCACGGCACTGAAATGCTGGCGATTTCCTTCAAAACGCAAGGATGCTTCAAGATTGCGCGAGCTTTCCGCCTTCAAATCGGGGTTACCCGAGCCGGGGTAATACAGGTCATTGAAGGTGGGGGCCTTGAAAGCCGTTCCACCGCTGGCGCCCAACTGCCACTGCGGCGCAAACCGGTAGTTGTAACCAAGATAACCGGTGGCGTGACTACCGAACTGGGAGTTGTCATCATTGCGCAGGTTGGCCTGAAGCATGTGCCCGCCCGACTGCATCCGATAACCGGCATAGAAAGACTGAATGGTGCGAGAAGTGACTGCGTAAGCGGTGCTTCCGTCCACTTTCTGTTCCAGTCGCTCCACCCCCAGCGTGGCATCTCCCGGTCCGGTCTTGATGTCGTTCTGCCACAGGAACTGGGTCTGGTTGGTGTTGAACACGTCCTTGGCTGTACTGTAATCGCTGGAATGATCCGCTCCCGAGCCCAGGCGCAGCAGGCTGTTCCAGTTTTCGGTGACGCGGTTCCTGCCATAGATCGAAAAGGTCGAGAGCGTCTGGTCATGGTAATAATCCACGCTCGATGTGTAGCCATCGTAATGGTTCTGCCCCTGGCTCACGAAGCCGTCGATTCCGAGGACATGGCCTGCCGCGAGGGTTTGTTCCAGTCTGGCCGTCAGGCTGCGGTTGCGGTAGCCGTCCTTGTCCTGGTTTTGTCCGACAAAACCGGGATTGTTCGCCGAATAGGCAGAAATCCCGTCCGTCTCCCGGTAGCCCGCCTGCAAGCTGAATCGGGTGCGGCCAATCTCGCCGCCGAACCCGCCGGACAGATTCGCGGTATTGAAGCTGCCGATGCCAGCAGAAACATTCACGCCGGGCTTGCCTGTACCGTGCCGGGTAATGATGTTAATCACCCCGCCAATCGCGTCAGAGCCATATAAATGACTGGCAGGGCCGCGCAGGATCTCGATGCGCTCGATCTGTTCAGGCGGGATATTTTCCAGCGCAGTCGCGCCCAAGGTGGCCGACCCCAGCCGCATGCCATCGACCAGCACCAGCGTGTGCCCGGAATTGGCGCCGCGCAAATAGACCGAAGCACTGCTGCCCGGGCCGCCGTTGCTGGCCATCTCCACACCGGGTTGCCCCTGTAGAATTTCGGCCAGGCTGGATTGGCCTGCGAGGCGAATATCTTCCTGGGTAATGACGGAAATATCGGGAATGACGTCCTTGATAGCCTGAGGTGAACGGCTGGCAGTCACCACGATTTCATCGAGCTGGTTTGGGTGGATTGCTTCGGCGTAAGCGCCATGAGGCAGGGCCAGAACAACCAGGCCTAGTTTGAATATGGGTTGGATTGCAGATTTGATTGAGGGTTTCATCAGGTTTCCTTTTCTCCGGCCAGCGTCCCCGCAGGCCTGATTCAAAGTAGTGAAAACGGCTTTTCAGCCCATATTCACTTCCCGCCTCAGGCCGGTATCCGGGCTCGCAAGTTTTGGCGTATCACCTTCCCATGCATGAATGATGCACAGTGGCTTATCGATACGCCCGCACTTGCTCACCGTTGCGGGGGCAGCACCGGTTTTGTTCGCATCAAAGCGAACGCACCGGTTTCCCGTTTAACCTGACCGGCTGAACACCGGACGGGCACCTGAAAACGCGGGGGAATTCTAACCTGAATGTGGAATTAACTGAAATGAGTCTGAACCGGCTCTAGTGACGATCGGGAGACAAGGTCTGCGCTTCAACCGTCGCCTTCATTCCAGATCGAAGCGGAGTTTCACCCGGATCAAAGGCTGCCAGCATCCAGTAGACCGCATCACCGTTCTTGTCACGGCTGGCTGGTTCCAGACTGATACTGCGTATGCTTCCTCGGAATGTCTGTTTGCCGACCGACACTGTCGCCGCTTGTCCTACTTTGATGTCGCCGAGCTGGCTCTCTGGCAAAGCGGCTCGCGCCAGCATTTCTCCCGATTTCGCCACGATCAGCAGAGTCTGTGGCTTCAGCCCTGCTGCCACGACTTGCCCTGGCTGCGCGAGACGCGATACGACGATGGCGTCGAATGGGGCTTTCAGCGAGGCATCTTCGCGATGGCGGGTTTCGCGCCGGTGTTGGGCCTGAGCCTCGGCCAGTTTTCCGCTGGCGCTGGTCTGACGCAGGCGCGCCTGATCCAGTTCGGTCGAGGAATTGACGCCGCGATCGAACAGTTCCTGCACTCGGGCCATGTCGCGCTTTGCTTCGGCGGCTTCCTCCTTCAAGCGCGTGATGGCGGCGCCGGCTTCATCCACCCGGCTGGAGAAAATCGCATCATCCAGTTGCAGCAGGATTTGCCCCTTTTTGACGCGGTCACCCTCGGATACGTTGACGGTCTTGACCACGCCCGAAACTGGGGTGGAAATTTCCACCCGTTGCTCCCATTGCAGGACCGCCGCCAATTCGGCAGCCTGGAGTGGTGCGGCGCATAGCAGGAATATGAGTTTTGTCCACGATTTCATGGGGTTCACCTTTTGTGAGTTGTCAGCTTTCAGCTATTAGCTGTCAGTAAAAACCCGGCATTTCACGCCGGACAACGCGCTGATGGCTGTTAGCTGATAGCTAATAAAGCGCCCCGCCCAGCAAGCCTTCCAGCCGGGCAAAGGCCAAAGACAGCCGGTATTCGGCACGGCGAAGTTGCAATCGGGCATCCATGGTGGCGGCCATGGCATCACCCAGATCGGTTTTGAGTTCGACTTCGTATTCGCCGCGCGCACGTTCTAGTGCCAAATCACGATACTCTGCGTTTTGTTTTGCAGCAGCGCGAACGCTTTGCTGCAAGTCGCCGATTTCCAGCCAGGTTTCGAGCAGGGTTTGTTCCAGCTCCATCTTGAGTTTTTCACTCTGTGCCTGCAGTGACTGGAATTGCGCCTGTTCCTTTGCCAGCAATGAGTCCACCCGCCCGCCCTGATAGAGCGGCCAGTTGAGCACGACCCCCGCTTTGACCTTGTCGCGCGTCAGGGCAATCCGGCTGTAATCGCCCGCTTCCATTTCAAAATCGATGGTGGGCGATTTTTCTGACCGGATCGCTTCGATCCGTTCTCTCGCCGCCTGCAACTGGGCGCGCAATGCCAGCAGGCGGGGATTTTTCTCCTGCAACAGGGGGAGCAGGGTTTCATGTTCTGGCAACAGTCTGTCGTTACCGGCCAGGGGCGGGTCTTCCAGCTCGGAAGCCAGCTTGCCGGGCTGGTTCATGGCATTGGCGAGACGGGCGCGGCTGGCTCGCTGGCGTAACTGGCTGGCGTTGCGTTTGACGCGCCAGTCCTGATATTTTTTTTCCAGCGCTGCCAGTTCCGTTGTCGAAATCTGGCCAAGCGACTGGCGCGCCTTGGCATGGTCGAAACTCACGTAGGCAACAGCGGTGTATTCGTTTTCGGCGGCATACTGCATGTCGGTCAGCAGCACCTCGAAATAAATGCTCATGATGTCGAGGCGGCGTTGGGTGCGTGCGTCGGTGAGTAGCGCGGCACGTGACTCGACCAGGGATGAAGCAGCGCGCCCAGCGTATTCGGTGCGCCCGAAATCGTACAGGGACTTGCGGGCGGAAAGCCGGATTTCGTTATCACTGTTCTGTGCCGGTTCGACGGTCGGGTCGCCATAGCGCAAGCCAGCCGTCAGATTCATGCTCCAGTCGCTGCGTGACTCGGCAAGGGCGCGATCTGCTTCGGCCAGCGCATGGCCAGCCGTCGCCAGTTGCCAGTCGGGGTGAGGCGCGTCTACCGTCGCCAGCGCCTGCTCCAGCGTCAGGATGGGCGCTCCGGCGGCTTGCAACGATGGCGGCAGCAACAGACTGGCGAGGGCGATCAGCAGTGCATGAGATTTCATCCTTAAAAATCCAGATCAACCACGGGGCACACGGGGCACACGGGGATTGCGGGGGAAAACAGGGTGTTACAAGGATATGGCTCATCGCCCATAATGCTTTTGATATCAGCATTTTCCCGTGTGCCCCGTGGTTCAAAAATTTTCTTTAGATTCACTTCTTGGCCTGTCGCTTGTATTTCGAGAAGGGCATGGTTTTATACTCGCCATCGACCACATAGCGCCCCAGCGCCATGAACTCGTTGGTATCCTTGGCCGCGCCGGTATAGAGCGTCATTTTTTTTCCATTCAGGTCAACAAACAGAAAGACCGGTGTTGCCCGTACGCGTTGATCCAGCGCGAATTTCTTCTCGGTGGTTTCATGCCCGGAGAAATCCGTCAGGGTGTTCGCCCCCTCGGTGTCGACGGGGAAAATCAGGAAATGCTTGCGGTAGTAGTCCTGAACTTCGGACTGGTTCAGGATGGTCTGTTTCATGCGGTGACAAAATGGGCAATCGTCCATCTCGAACATCAGCAAAATGCCCAGTTTGCCCTCTTTTTTTGCGGTTTCCAGTTCTGACTTCAAGTCCCCGAAATGGCTGTTGAAAAAGTGCTGCTCCACATCCCGCGTTTCCGCCCAGACGTTGAGCGAGCAGAGGCACAGGAACAGGCTTAAAAATAATTTCTTCAAGGAAAACCTCATTTCTTTTTGCTGACCATGTAATTTTCCACTGCTTCACGGGTAATCAGGCCAACCTGATACGCTACCATCTTGCCTTGCGGGTTGAACAGATAAGTGGTCGGCAGGCCATTGATCGGGCCGACTTGCGCGGCGGACTCTTTCGTTCCCAGGATAATTGGGTAAGTCACCAGCATCTGTTCGGCAAACTCCTTGACATGGGCTGCGCTGCGGTAATCCATGGCCACGCCGAGCACAACCAGATCGGTTTTGTGGTGTTTGTCATGTAACTTGATGAGATCGGGCATCTCGTCCAGACAGGGAGGACACCAGGTCGCCCAGAAATTCACCAGCACCCATTTTCCCTTGTAGCCGGACAGCGTATGGCGCTTCCCATCCAGATCCTGAAAGGAAAAATCCCCGGCGGAGGCAAAACCGGATAGGAATAAAAACACGAATGCAGCAAGGTATTTAAGGTATTTAATGTACATGTATTGACCCGAATGGCGTTGCAAACCTAGAATCGGAGTATAAATCAAGAAGTCATCGGCAAATCGGAGCCCGCATTCATGACAGTCAAACTGGTCGTTCCCCCGCTGGAGCAGAATTTAACCGTAGAAACCCGGCCCAAGCAAGTCGCCGACAGATTGGCCGCGCTGCCGCTGGCCAATGTGACCGAGGCCGCGCGCACGCTGCTGGAGGAACTCAGCGCCCTGAACCGCACCAAGTTGGCTGAAGACACGCGCATCAAGCTGCTGGAACTGTTTCGCGAAACCTTTGCCCGCCTGATGCCTGCGCTGGAACATCACTACTCTGGCCATGCCCTGCCTTTGCCGGAAAAATCCCGCATCGCCGCCAATTATGCCCGCCAGCTTCAGACCGAGCTGGCCTATGGTTACAAAATCATCCTGCTCGATCATGCCAGCAGGAAGCTCGGGTTCGTCACTGGCAAGCACATTCCCTTGGCAACTCAGCGCGCGATTGCCACGCTCGGACAACTGCTGGTGGTGTGTTATCAGACCTATGCGCCAACCCCGGCTGGCGTCTGGGCGGAAATGCATACGCTCTTCATGTATGCGGTAGAGGAAGGCATCCAGGATGATACCGTGGATATCCAGGGACAGCACAGCAGCGTCAACCTGGCCTACAAACAGGCGCTGCTGCTGGCCTTGCTCGACCCTTACCGGCTGATGCAGGGTGAAGTCAACAAGGTGCTCGATTACCTGTCCAGTTTCGGCGGTCATGCCCATCTCCAGCCCTTGATGCAGACCAGCAACCCGTCGGGATTTTTTCTGGCTCGGCTGGATAGCGACAAACCGCCGCGCGCGCTGGCACATGACACCACGGTGACTGATGCGCGCACCGACATTCTGCTGAACACCATCGACCTGGCTCGCCTGCTGCATCAGCAGATCAAGCAACTGGAATCGGGCGCTGATCCGAAAAGCCTGCATCTTCCTGTCGCCACGAACGACTTTGGTTACCCGAATTTGCTGCGCCGCATGCTCAAGCACTGGGGCATTTCTCCCAAGCGCTTGTTCAATCGTCAGCCAAACAGTTCGCACATGGATATCTGCAGCGGCGTCAGCGCCATTCATCACTTTCTCAGCAAGGATCTGGGTGGTGGCGTGGCTGGCGAGAGCAGCATAGTAGAGACTGTTGAAGAGCAGCAGACCGAAATCACCCTCGAGCTGGCTAACTCGCCACTCGATAAAACCAGCCAGCAAACCTATGTCTCGCATAACTGGCTGATCATTAACGAGAGTGCAGGTGGCCTGGCGCTCTCGAAGGATCCCAATACCAACGCGCAAATTCGTGTGGGCGAAATCGTTGGCCTGAAGCCGGAAAACAGTGAATCCTGGAATATCGGTGTAGTGCGCTGGGTCAGCAGCGAGAACCCCAAGCACCTGCAACTCGGCGCCCAGATGCTGGCGCCAACGGCCGAAGCTGTTTTGATACGTCCTGTCATTGGCCACGCAGGCGACAACTTCCAGCGTGCCTTGCTGTTGCCGGAAATTCCCGCGCTGAAGCAGCCGGCTACGCTGGTTTGTCAGCGCGGTTGTTTCACTCCCAAACGCGAGTTCATACTGGAGCGCGGCAGCGTGCAAACGCCTGTCCGCGCCAGCAAACTGCTGGAACAGACCGCCACTTTCGAGCTTTTCGAGTTTATTCCGGCCTGATTTCGGGCTCTGATTTGGCGCGACCGAGCATGTCGTCCAGGCTTCCTGTTGCGCCATTGTTCAGACTCGACGAAATCTGGTTCAGCACCTCCTGAATAGCGAACGTGTCGCTCCCGGTGCTTGCGCCCGGACTGAACACCAGGCACCTGAACACATCAGCCAGCGCAATATCCGCTGCTGCGCGAGCCAGCATGAAGGATTGCCTGTCGGTGCGCTCAACCATGCCGGCTTCCTGTAATGGCGGCAATAACGCCTCGATTTCATCCAGCTCCAACCGGGTTTCCAGCTGCAAGCCTTGCAAACTGACTGGCACGCCCCGTCGCTGAGCCAGACCCAGCGAGCTGAGCACGTGTAGCGCGTCCTGGAATTGCCGCCCAGGCAAATTCGCCGTCTGACATGCGCTTCCCCAGTGCGAGATTGAAGCGGCCGCCAGCGCGCCCGTGATGACAATCAGCCAGGAAGCGTAGAGCCACAGCAGAAACACCGGCAAGCTGGCGAAGGCGCCATACACGAAGGTGTAGCTGGTGAAATGCAGGATGTAGGCTGCAAAACCCATATTCATCAGCCCCATGCCAACCCCTGCCAATATCCCGCCGATCGCAGCGTGTTTGAGAGGAACAGCACGATTGGGAACGACCATGTAGAGCAGCGTGAAGGCGCCGATCATGATCAGGAACGGCACGATCTTGAGAACCATCACGCCCAATAAGGGAATAAATGAAACGTGAACCAGCGAGCGGCTGAGTAAAAAGGAAGTCAGCGACAGGCTGGCGCCAATAGAGAGCGGTCCCAGCGTGATGACGGCCCAATAGGTCAGGATGCGCTGCAAAACCGGGCGACCGGTCTTCACTTTCCAGATCAGGTTGAAGGCGTGCTCGATGGTCAGCATCAACATGAAGGCCGTGACGGCAAGCGCGGCGATGCCGACGCCGGTCAGGTGCGCCGCCTTCTCTGAAAACTGGACCATGTACACCGTGATGATCTTGCCGGCAGCCTCCGGCAGCATGTTGGCCAGGAGAAAAATCTTGACCTGAGTCATCCACTCCGAGAAAACCGGAAAGGCCGACACGACCGTCAGCGCAATGACCAGCAGCGGCACCAGCGAGAGCAAGGTCGTAAAGGCCAGACTGGAGGCTATCTGCGAGCATCGGTCTTCGGCAAATCGATGACCGATAAAACGAAGGAATCTGGCGAGAGTGGCAAGTCGGACGGGCATGAGCGGTATAATCTGCAAAAAGTACAGCATACCTCAAGGGATACTCATGAATGAAATTCTGGTGCTTTATTACAGCTTGCATGGCTCGGTCAAGGAAATGGCGCATTTGATCGCACGCGGCGTCGGTCAGGTGCCGGGCGCTTCGGCGCGCATCCGCACGGTTCCAAAAATTTCCACTGTGTGCGAGGCAGTCGAGGACAGCATCCCCAGCGAAGGCGCTCCCTATGTGGAGCTGCAAGACCTGCAGGAATGCAATGGCATCGCGCTGGGCAGTCCGACCCGCTTCGGCAATATGGCTGCGCCGATGAAATACTTCTGGGACGGCACCACTTCTCTTTGGTTGCAGGGCGCACTGGTGGGCAAGCCCGCCGCGCTATTCACCTCGACCGCCAGCATGCACGGCGGCCAGGAAAGCACTCTGTTTTCAATGATGACCCCGCTGTTGCATCACGGCATGCTGATCGTCGGCCTGCCTTACACCCATCCTGAACTTTCCTCCACCCATTCCGGCGGCACGCCTTACGGCGCCAGCCATGTCGCGGGAATTGACGGCGACAGCCCCTTCACCGATGACGAGCGCAAGCTGTGCATTGCACTCGGCAAGCGTTTGGCGGAAACCGCAGGAAAACTGTCCACATGAGCCGACATGTCGAGATCGAAGCGGCACGCTCGCTGCTATTGAACCAGTCCAGCGCGGCGCTGGCCACCCTCTCCGCAAAAATGGACGGGCACCCCTTTGTCAGCAGCGTCGATTATCTGTCCAACGAGAAGGGGGAAGCACTCATCCTGATCAGCCAGCTCGCTGAACATACCAGAAACATCCAGGCCGACGCCCGCGTAAGTTTGCTGGTTCAGGATAGCCCTGACTGGCATGATGCCAGTCTCCCCCACCCCTGCCCTCCCCCGAAGGGAGAGGGGGGCGCAGGTTCGCTACGCGAGTTTCGTGTCAGGAATGTGCAAGCCAGCCCGCGCCTGACCCTGATCGGCCTTGCCGAAGCCGTTTCGGCCAGCGAAATGCCAGCAGAAAAACGCCGCTATCTGAGTCTTTTTCCGGATGCGGAAGACTACTTTTCTCTCGACTTTGGTCTGTATCTTGTTCGACCGATCCAACTGCGCTATGTCGGCGGTTTCGGCATCGCACGCTGGATTGCGCCGGGTGCTCTGATAGATAATCCGACATGAAAAATACCCTCCACTACAGCGCCATCATCAGCCTGATCGCCCTGATCTTTCTATGTATCGCCTGGGAAGGCTGGCTGGCGCCCATCCGTCCGGGCGGCTCTATGCTGGTTGCCAAGGCGCTGCCGCTACTGTTGCCGCTCTTCGGTATCTTGCGCGGCAAACGCTATACTTATCAGTGGGCCTCCATGTTGATCCTGCTTTATGTGGCCGAAGGTGCAGTGCGCGCCTGGTCGGATTCCGGGCTCGGCGCAATGCTGGCCCTGATTGAAGTCATCCTGAGCAGCATCTTTTATTTCAGCGCCATTTTTTACGCGCGACTGACGGGTATGCCCGACTCCCATCCAAAAACCAAGCAAAGAGTCTGAACATGGAATCTTCTTCCTCGATCGAACTAGCCAAACACGTCCTGCTGGTCTTCGGCATTATCCTTGCCCTGGGCACGTTTTCCGGGCTGCTGGCGCGGCTGGCGCGGGTGCCGGACGTGGTGGTTTTTCTGTTGGTGGGGATGCTGGTAGGCCCCGGCGTTTTCGGACTGATCGACATCAAGGCGGATTCCGCCGTCAACCAGCTGATCCTGATCTTTGGCTCCAGCTATATCCTGTTCGACGGCGGCGCCTCGATACGGCTCAAAGTGTTGAAGGAGGTCTGGATTACCGTGACTGTCATTGCCACGATAGGTGTGCTGATTACGGGCGTCATCACCGGTGTGGCCGCTTACTATATCCTGGGCGTCCCGGTCATCGTGGCATTGTTGCTGGGCGCGGTTCTCGCGTCCACCGATCCCGCCACCCTGGTGCCGGTATTCAAGCAGATCCGGATCAAGGAACGGGTGGCGCAAACAGTCATGACCGAATCCGCCTTCAATGATGCAATGGGCGCCATTGTGACCTTTACCGTGCTGGGGGTGGCGATGGGCGCGGGTGAGTTTTCCGTTGGCGATGCCTTGCTCGATCTGCTCAAACAATCGCTGCTGGGTATCCTGATCGGCGGTGTCCTGGGCTATCTTGCCATCCTGCTGATCGCCCACGAAAAATATGGCTTCCTCGCCGAATACGCCCCGGTGGTCACCCTGATGGCGGTGATTGGCGCCTACATGAGTGCGGACGGCCTGCATTCGAGCGGCTTCATGGCAGTGTTCGTGTTCGGCATCATGCTTGGCAACCAGGAAACCTTCGGTTTGCGGCGCGCGCATGAGGATGAAAAGATTCTCGAGGACTACATCATGACCACGGCGCTGATCATGCGCATGTTCATCTTCATCCTGCTCGGCGCGCAGGTGGATTTCGCATTGATGAACCAGTACCTGCTGGCGGGCGCAGCGGTAGTGGCGATTTTCATGCTGGTGGGGCGGCCAGTGACGGTGTTCCTGTGCGCAGGGCCGGACCGGCGCGCCAAATGGAGCCGCAACGAGCTGCTGTTCATGTGCTGGACGCGCGAAACCGGCGTGATTCCGGGTGCGCTGGCCGGGCTGCTGCTGGGGATGAAAGCGCCCGGCGCCGAGATCATTGCTTCGGTCACCTTCATCGCCATTTTGATGACCATCCTGATTCAGGCCACCACCACCAAATGGCTGGCGGGCAAGTTGGGATTGCTGGTCGAATAAAATCCGTCCATGGCATGTGCCGCCATGGACGGGAACCGCTACACCTGCGGGTGAGCCCGCTCCAGGCGGCTATGCAGCTTGTTCAGCGCGTGTAGATAGGATTTGGCCGAGGCGATGACGATATCGGTGTCTGAACCCTGTCCGTTCACGATGCGCCCCCCCTTGGAAAGTCGCACGGTCACTTCACCTTGCGCATCGGTGCCGCTGGTAATGTTGTTCACAGAGTACAGTTGCAGTTCCGCGCCGCTCTCGACGATGGAATCAATTGCCTTGAACGCGGCATCGACTGGCCCGCCACCGTCGGATTCGGCCTGCCGCTCTGCACCATTGACTGCTACTACTACCGTGGCGTGGGGTGTTTCGCCGGTTTCCGAGCAAACCTTGAGCGAGACCAGCTTGAAATGCTCCTGTTCCAGCATGGTGGCTTCGTCGCTTGCCAGCGCTTGCAGGTCTTCGTCGAAGATTTCGTGCTTCTTGTCCGCCAGTTCCTTGAAACGTGCAAACGCGCTATTGACCGCCTCTTCGGAGTCCAGCGCAATGCCCAACTCGGCCAGGCGTGTCTTGAAGGCGTTGCGGCCGGAATGCTTGCCCAGCACCATCTTGTTGGCCGACCAGCCCACGTCTTCGGCACGCATGATTTCGTAAGTCTCGCGATGCTTCAGCACACCATCCTGATGAATGCCGGACTCGTGTGCAAAGGCGTTGGCGCCGACAATCGCCTTGTTGGGCTGCACGGCAAAGCCGGTGATACTGGCAACCAGACGGCTGGCAGCAACGATCTGGCTGGTGTCGATGCCAGTGTCGCAGCCAAACACATCCTGGCGCGTGCGCACAGCCATGACGATTTCTTCCAGCGCGGCATTACCCGCCCGCTCGCCCAAGCCGTTAATGGTGCACTCGACCTGACGCGCACCGTTCAATACGGCAGACAGGGAATTCGCCACCGCCAGACCAAGATCGTTATGGCAATGCACGGAGAAAACAGCCTTGTCGGAATTGGGAATACGCTCGCGCAGCGTCGCGATCAAGGCGCCAAACTGTTGCGGCAGGTTGTAGCCCACGGTATCGGGAATATTCAGTGTCCCAGCACCCGCATCAATCACCGCTTCGAGAATGCGGCACAAAAAATCGGGATCGGAGCGCCCCGCGTCTTCAGGCGAGAACTCGACGTTATCCGTCCACTTGCGCGCCCATTTGACCGCTTTTACCGCCTGCTCGACCACCTGATCCGGCGTCATGCGCAACTTCTTTTCCATATGGATGGGCGAAGTCGCAATAAAGGTATGGATTCGCCCGGAAGCCGCACCCCGGATCGCCTCGCCGGTGCGGTCAATGTCGCGTTCCAGCGCCCGCGCCACACCGCACACCGTGCTGTCCTTGATGACATCCGCCACGGCTTTGACTGATTCGAAATCGCCGTTGGACGCAGCGGGAAATCCGGCCTCGATGATATCCACCCGCATGCGTTCGAGCTGGCGCGCAATCCGCACTTTTTCCTCGCGGGTCATGGATGCGCCCGGGCTTTGCTCACCATCACGCAACGTGGTATCAAAAATGATCAACTTGTCTTTCATGACAAACTCCAGAACTGAACTGTGACTATACGAAGGCCCGCCTTAAGAAGCCAGGAATAACATCAAATAATAGTAGGGGGAAGGTATTTAGCGCGCGAAGCGCAGCAGACCGGCCAGTGGTAGGCTGGCAAGTAAAAACTGAAACCTGGATGGCATGTGAAGGGAGTCCATGGGTCAAAATATAATGGGTTTCCCAAAAAGGTGCAACACCAGGCGCTATGCGTTTTTTAACGTCCGACTCGGTTTATTTAATCGAGCGTGGCCCGAGTCGCTAATTTTGAGCCTGCTGCAATAGTTTGCTCATGTGTGGATGGACTGTCCTGCCACTAAATTCATGGCTCATTTCGCAAATCATGTTGTTAAGCCGCCCCACCCAGCGCCATCGTGAGCCACTGAGCGGGGTTCGGGCCGTTTCCACTGTCACGATCAAGCGCCCGGAACCAGCCCAGGTAGTTGGCCAGATAGCACGTTGCCACACCGCGAAACTTGTAGACCCATCCTTTGAGGCGGCTATGGTACGCATTGACGTTTTGCACATGCCAGGCGCCGTCAACTCGAATGCCGGACGACAGGTTGACGGCATGATGCTCGACACCCATCTGTCGGGCAGCGCCAGCCAACGCAGGACTGCCGTCTGTGCAAAGCACCACATCCTTGCCCAGGAACGGTTTCAGCGCAGCAGAAAGATTCGTCATATCCATTGCCTTCAGTACACAGTCCATCGTGACCCCAGCGCGATCCCGTGCGACCAGCACCGGCACCTGTTCGTGCGAAAGTCCCCGCTTGGCGGCT
>JAUYFQ010000115.1 GCA_030690895.1 Sulfuricellaceae bacterium | reverse complement strand
CGTGTTCGCGGAGTTGGCAAAAAACCTGATCCGCTTCGTGGCCGGAGCCACTAAACCCAGACCCGCTCATCCTAAGCCGCATCGGAAACATGGATACAAATCAACCACTTGAGGGGGGATTGCTTAAGTTGAGAGGATTGAGTCCTAATTACCTGCGACCCTTATAGCAAAGTCATCAATCCGAACGACAAGAATACGGTTCTCCTCTTCGGCGACGCTGCGACCGCGACATTGATCGGGCCAAGTCCGACATTTCTTTGCGGCCCCTTCTCCTTTGGGACGCAAGGGGATTTAACTGGGGCTCTGACATGCCATGACGGAATTCTGCACATGAATGGCCGCGAAGTATTTAATTTCGCCGCCACAGTGGTTCCCAAAGATATCGCTCGATTGCTCGAAATGGCTAAATTAGGGAAAGAGGATGTAGATTGCTATATTTTTCATCAAGGCAGCCGGTACATTGTTGAAACGCTGGTCAAGCGAATGGGATTGAACAAAGACAAGGTGCGCATGGATATTCTGCACACCGGCAACACGGTTTCATCGTCGATACCATTATTGCTGCAACATGAACTCAATAATTCCGCCGTTCGGACTCTGGTCATGAGCGGGTTTGGTGTTGGCCTTTCATGGTCAAGTTGTGTATGTAAACGAGTGGGAGATTGATATGGCTGAATTGAAGGCGCTTACCGATATTATCGCCGAACTAGATGTGGTTTCAGATATGTCCAGCTTTGATTCCAATAAGTCCTTCAGGGATAACGGTATCGACTCTCTGGACGTTATGGGCGTATTCCTTGCTGTTGAAGAAAAATATGGCATCAAATTTCCCGAGGCGGAGGCCTTGAAGATTGATACCCCCATCGCATTGCTCGACGCAATAAATCATAAAATATCAGGCTAGTAGGGTGGCCATGTAACATCGTTCGTCATACCTGCTTCGACCATTCACTATGAGCCGGATGAAGAGTGAAATACCTGCAAGACATGGCGTGCACAGGAGTATACGTTGATCAGTACCCATATCAATGGCCAGGTGGACCTTGGTATTTGTGCATGATTATTGCAAGGGCATTCGCAAGGCGCCCTGGAGTAGATAATAATCTGAGCATCACTCCTGAACGGACTGGCTCAATTGCGCCCAGCCCGCGAAATGCAGACTTGATTGCAAAGAAGTTGAGCACAAAAATATAGATTCGCCACTCTCTTGATAGCCCCAGAAGAATCAATTCACTCGTTGACAAATCTAGCATGATCGCTGCCGCCAATCTGCTGGCCAATAACTATATCTACCGATGCCTGCGGGCGCGGGCGCTTCGTGCCTATGCGAAAGGAGAGCCGGTACAAACGGTCTGCGAACTCATCGAGGATAGTGCGCACTTTACCTTCCGCAACCATATCGGAATGTTCTGCGATGGCCGTCTCGAAAACATCGCCTATAGAATTGGGCAGGACCTGGAGGAGAGGGGGGCTGAGCAGTTGTTTGATGGCCTGCCAAGGAGTTGCCCAGACGGTGCCACACTGCATGTCGTCAGCAATGTTTTTCTCGCCGGTGGCCATAGCCGCATGCTGGCAAAATGGATCAATCGCGACCATCTTGGTCCGGCGGCTCTCGTTTTCACCAGGCCACAACAGGATCTACCTGGCTTCTTTAGAGCAATTCTCGCGGAAAGAAATGTCCCCGTCTTTTTGCTTGGAAATTACCCGAACTGGAGCGACCGTGCTCTTGCACTTCGAGCCATAGCCGCGACGTCGCGCCGTGTGATTCTCCATACTCATCCAGACGACGTGATACCGGTGCTGGCGTTTGCCGGAAATGCCAAACAGGTTCCAATTGCCATTTTCAACCACGCGCATTACTGGTTCTGCCTCGGCAGTACGATCGCCTCGCTCTACATCAATACCCGCGAATATTTCCGAAACATGAGCGAACGTTACCGCTACGCGCGGGCCTCCTACGTGTTGCGCAACGCCGGGAGTGAGTTGGATATTTATAGTGCGGGCCCGGTGGACAAGCTTTCGGCGAAGCGTGCACTGGGTTATCCAGATGGCCAGACCATACTATTGACAATGGGCAGTGCCTTCTATTATGCCCCGGCAGGTCAATATGATTTTTTCAGAACTGCGCAAGTAATTCTGCAGCAACACGATGCCGCACGACTGGTGTTCGTTGGGATCAGCGGCGATGAGACGTTCATCCCCGCGTCCATGCGGAATCACCCGCGCGTGGATTTTCTCGGCTGCATCGAGAACCCCGCCCGCCACTTTCTGGCTGCTGATATTTTCCTGGAGTCTTTTCCCCGTCCCTCGTTGGGAGCCACCGTCCAGGCCGCCGCATTGGGCGAGGCATTCCCCGTGGTGGCCTACGGAGTCGGAGAGAATGTGAACCAGATTGATCGCTCCGACCTTTTCCCAGGCAGCCGACGTGCGATCAACGAATCGGACTATCTGAGAATGCTGGGAGAATTGATCGTAAAACCGGATGAAACCAGAAAGTTGGCGCGACTCATTCGCATGCATCTCATCGAGATCGACGCCGGTTACGAGGCGGGCCTGGCGGAATTGTACCGAACGATTGATCTCTGTCATGTGGCAAGCGGGCGAATACCTGCTGGACGTATGTTGATCAACCTCGATACCATGGCCCTGGCGTCCCAGTCTGAGCGACCAGGTTTGCGGCTGGGTGTGCTGGTGGATTTGCTTGCCACTACCTGTAAAAGCTTGGCGACAAGATATGGTCAAAAACTTAGACGGCAGTATGATCGCCATATCCGCTGGCGCATGCAGCGCAACATCGACAAGTAGCCGAGCCATCTTTCATTCCATAAGCGTGATAGATGCTGTCCGCAATAAGTCCAAGACTTTCGCTGCTGCATTTGTCAATACCTAACTGATACACATACGTTCGCCAAATGAATCCACTCCAGGCACGTTCCATCGCGTTTTATCTACCCCAGTTCCACCCTGTTCCTGAAAATGACGAATGGTGGGGCAAGGGGTTTACCGAATGGATCAATGTATCCAAGGCGCGCCCGCTATTTCCTGGCCATTATCAGCCACATTTGCCGGCCGACCTCGGTTTTTATGACCTGAGGCTACCAGAAGTCAGAGAGGCTCAAGCATCTTTAGCTCAGGAGTATGGATTGGAGGGCTTTTGCTACTGGCATTATTGGTTCCACGGCAAGCGGATTCTGGAAAGACCTTTTCAGGAGGTCTTGGCAAGCGGCAAACCTGATTTGCCCTTCTGCCTCGCTTGGGCCAACGAAAGCTGGTCACGCCGCTGGCTTGGCGAGGAGCGTAATGTCTTGATGGAGCAAACCTACTCCGAATCCGATGATAAAGATCATGCCCGCTGGTTGTTGCCAGCGCTGGCCGATACGCGTTGTATTCGGGTGTATGGCCGTCCATTATTCCTGATCTACCGCCCGACACATCTTCCCGATGCAAGGAGGACAGTCGATATCTTGCGGAACGAATGCATACGGGCAGGTTTGCCTAATCCATATTTACTCGGTATAGATGCTCACTGCCCTGGTACTGATTGCCGACAATTCGGCTTCGATGGGACACTGCGGTTCGAACCGCAGCTAGGTGTGTTGCCGCTCGCTTTTGACGATGAACCGTCATGGAGACGACTGCGGCAAAATATGAAGTTAGGTGTGATCAGCCGCGAATTAAAAGTTTACGACTATGCAGATGCACGGAGATTAATGAGCCGTACACAACTTGCTCACCCTTACTTCCAGTCTGTATGTGTCGGTTGGGATAATACTGCCAGACGGGGTAAAAAAGGGGTCATCATGGTCAATAACACCCCGGAGGAATTTGCTAAAGCGATAAAAATAGCCGTATCCAACATACAAACTCGGCCTAACGAAGAAAAACTGCTGTTCATCAACGCGTGGAATGAATGGGCCGAAGGTAATCATCTAGAACCAGATCAGCGAAATGGTCTTGCGCATCTGGAAGCACTACGTGACGTTGTTATCAGCGGGCATGAGTCTTCTAAATGAATACTGGCATCCGCGCTATAGCTTTTTTTCTCCCACAATTCCATCCGGTTCCTGAAAACGACGAATGGTGGGGCCAAGGATTTACCGAATGGACCAATGTCTCCAAGGCGCGTCCGCTATTTCCCGGCCACTATCAACCACACTTGCCCGCAGACCTTGGTTTCTATGATCTGAGGTTACCGGAAGCGAGAGAAGCCCAGGCCGCGCTGGCGCGCGCATATGGCATTCATGGCTTCTGCTACTACCACTACTGGTTCGCTGGTCGCAACATTCTTGAGCGCCCGTTCAATGAGGTCTTAGCCACTGGAAAACCTGACTTTCCATTCTGCCTTTGCTGGGCCAACGAGAACTGGACGCGCACCTGGGATGGTGGGGACAGTGAGATTTTACTTGGGCAAAACTATGGTGATGCGGATGATCGCGCTCACATTCTCAGTCTTATCCCCGCCCTGCGAGACCCGCGTTACATCCGCATTGATGGCCGTCCTTTGTTGCTTATCTATCGTACGGAATCACTCCCCAATCCGAGACGCACTGCAATGATCTGGCGTGAAGAGGCATTGAATGCCGGCATCGGTGATATTTATCTTGCGCGAGTCGAAAGCTTCTCTGTTGAAACGGATCCACGCGATATTGGTTTCGATGCGGCGGTCGAGTTCGCGCCAGACTGGCGTCAGATGGGTGATCGCCTTTATCGGTCAAAGTTGTATGAAAAGGCGGTGCAATGGCGCTTGCTGCCGGATATTTACATGAAGCAATCGGTTGCTAGCTATGACACCCTAAAGGAACGCATGCTGGCGAAGCCGGCTAAGGACCATGTGCGCTTTCGTTGCGTCACGCCAGGTTTTGACAACACGGCACGGCGCGAGACAACGGGTGCGACATTGTTCCTGGGCACGACGCCAGCGAAGTATGAAGATTGGCTGGAACATTCGGTAGAAAAGACAATCCAGGAATGCAAGGGTGACGAGCGCATCGTATTTCTCAACGCCTGGAACGAATGGGGAGAGGGCAACCATTTGGAGCCTGATATGAAATACGGCCATGCCTTTCTGGAGGCCACCGCACGGGGGTTGGGCACTTCTACGGTCAAGGTTGAGCAGTCGAATTCGGCCTCAACTCAGCCTTCAGACTCGATGCACTCAGACCGAAGCCTGCGTGCGACGTACTGGCGTCTGCGTGCGGCATTGATCAGATCCGAGATTTGGCAACTGGTCCGTCATATCAGATACTGGCGTTGTCGGGGTTTCTGAGCCACCATGCAAGTCTGATGAGAAAAGGTGATGCCAGTTGTGAATCGGGAATGGGATGGGTTGCATGCACATCTTGAATTGCTTGAAAAGATATATCAGTCGCGAACTGTTCGATTCTTGCTGTTAACTGCGTTCTTGCCTCATGTGGCATAAGCCGTGATTGTTTATTGGAATGCAGGGTGCGCCGTGCGCACCGATTTACGCTTGATGGTGCGCACGGCGCACCCTACGATTTCGCGGATAAATGGCTAATGGACAATCTCGGATAAGTTGTGCCGAGCTTGCTATAAGTAGAACCGTGAAACCAGCTTGGGTCGTCATTCCCGAGTGCTTTTATCGGGAATCTAGTTCGTTCATCAAACCAAGGGTTAAAGGCCAGTCAGATGGCGGAACTGGATTCCCGATAAAAGCACTCGGGAATGACGGATTCAAAACGGTTATGCGCGCTTACTTAGGCTAAATCAAATTAGTGAGAGTTAAATTCATGCCCGAACATAATGCTACGAATCTGCTTCCAGTTCTGGTTCCGCTGGCGCCTGGTGCTATAAGTAGAACCGTGAAATCAGCTTGGATCGTCATTCCCGAGTGCTTTTATCGGGAATCCAGTTCGTTCATCAAACCAAGTGTTAAAGGCCAGTCAGATGGCGGAACTGGATTCCCGATAAAACCACTCGGGAATGACGGACTCAAAACGGTTATGCGCGCTTACTTATGAGCTGGTTTAAGAAGCTCGACTTGTTTAGCTGGCCAATGACTCTCGGCAGATCGAGAAACAAGCCGCAAGTAAAAGAGAGCATCGGAAACACTTCATCCGCGCAGCGTATTGTTTGTGTCTCCCACGACGCCGGCTTCTATGGCGCTCAGTTACTCATTCTTCATATCGCCCAGGTACTGAAGGAACAACTCGGGTTCCATGTAACCACAGTGCTCTTGGGGAATGGCTCGCTCAGAGGCCAATTCGAGCAGATCGGTGATGTCGTTGATTTTACGGACCCGCCGTGGCGGGTAGCTGCCACGGCGGAAGTCATGCGGGCACGGCAAAGGGAGATCCAGCGGCTGTTCCGTGAGGGTGCGCGGCATGCAATCTGCAACACAAGCATATCGGGTCATGTCGTGCGTATGCTCAAGGAAGAGGGCTTCCAGGTCATCGCGTTGATCCACGAATTGCCGAATCTGATCCGTGAGTTCCGCCTGGAGTCGCCAGTGAAGGAGATTGGCCGTTGGGCCGACCAGGTGGTGTTTCCCGCTGCATTCGTCCGAGACCGCTTCCTGCCTATCGCTGGGCTTGATCCTGCACGCTCTGTTATCAGGCCACAGGGCCTCTACCGTTCCAATCCTCACCGCCATGCCAAGGCTGAGGCCAGGGAGCATTTGATTGCTGAATTGGGCCTCGTGCCGACGGCTCGGCTTGTGGTGGCCGCTGGGCAAGGTGACCGGCGTAAGGGGATGGACCTCTTTTGCCAGGTGGCAGCGCAGGTTGTGCGGGCTTTGCCGGATGCGCACTTTGTCTGGATCGGCGACGACTCCACCGAGTTGGCACAAGACTGCAAGGCGTGGGTGCAGTCCGTGGGTATCGAAGGCAGCGTGCATTTCACGGGGGTATTGCAGCAGCCGGACCTGTATTTGCAGCACATCGCGGGGGCCGATCTGTACCTCATGACCTCACGCGAAGACCCCTATCCCAGTGTGGTGCTGGACGCGATGGAGGCGGGTGTTCCCGTGCTGGGGTTTGAGGATGCGGGAGGCTTCACCGAACTTCTGAGGGAGGGCGCGGGTGTCCTGACGCCTTATGAGAACCGAGGGGCAATGGCTGCGGCAGTGATTAGCCTGCTCGTGGAACCCGCCCGCGCGGCGCAAATTGGGCAAGTGGGCCAGCGCATCATCGATGAGCGTTTCTATTTCCTGGACTATGTGTACGACTTGCTCCAGCTCGTGGGTAGTCCGCACCGCAAGGTTTCAGTTGTGGTGCCGAACTATAACTATGCGCGATACCTGCCCACGCGTTTGGGCACGATCATGGCGCAGACCTACAGGCCATACGAAATTCTCTTCCTGGACGACAACTCCAGCGATGACAGCGTCGCAGTTGCTGAAGCCATACTTGCCAAATCGGGATTGCCATACCGTATCGTATCCAATGCCATCAATCGCGGCTGTTATTCCCAGTGGTTATCCGGTATCGAAATGGCCAAGGGTGAACTGGTGTGGATTGCGGAAGCAGACGATGAGTGTGAGCCGACTTTCCTGGAAGAACTCGTAAAGGGCTTCGAAGACCCGGATGTTGTATTGGCCTATTCACAGTCGAGGAAAATAGACCAGGATGGGAAGGTCACCAGTGGGGACTATCTCGACTACACGGATGACTTGAACAAGACTAAATGGTGTTCTTCCTACAAGCGCGTCGGCCTGGACGAGATCAAGGACACGCTGGCGATCAAGAATACCATTCCCAACGCCAGCGGCGTGCTGATGAGAAAACCGGACTTTTCGTTAATCGGCGACCGGCTTCTTCAGTACAAAAACGCGGGAGATTGGTTTTCTTACGTACATATCCTGGCGTCCGGCTCAATCTACTTCACGCCGAAAGTCCTTAATTCACACCGGGTGCATATTGGCGGTGTGACACGAGGGGGAAACGCCGTTCGCCACATGTCCGAGATAATTCAAGTGCAGGAGCACGTGCGGGCGCATCATGAGTTGACGATGGATACGGTGGAAAAGATCGAACGGATGCGGCAGTTTATCTACGAGTATCTCGGACTCAATGCGACTGGTATGCAAAAATATCAAGATCACCCCGACCTGAAACGTATTCTTGATAGTGCTGGTAGTGTCGTCAAACCAGCGGAGATGAACTGCGTGAATATTGAGTCTCAATCGTGATCTTTCTGCCTGAAGCTGAGGCGACCGGCCTGAGCGCCTTGCGCTATCTGCAAGCGCGCCAGGGATGGTCCACGCGAAGAGAGGGCAGCCTGATATGACCTGCTGTGTAATTGGCGGAACTGGCTTCATCGGTCGCGTAGTGGTGCAACAGTTAGTAGCGGGAGGGCGAGAGGTGCGAGTAATCGGCCGGCGCGAACAGCGACCTGCCAGCCTTGATGAAAAAGCAAGTTATCTCAGTGGCGACTATGGGGACAAAGCTTTTCTGGAAAGGGCACTTTCGGGTGTGGACGAAATAATCGACCTTGCCTACTCGACCGTGCCAAAGAGCAGCTTCGAAGATCCCATTCACGACATCACGACCAATCTGCCACAGGCAGTGAATCTATTCCAGGTAGTGTCCGAGAGAAAAAACATACGCAAACTGGTGGTTGTTTCTTCTGGGGGTACGGTCTATGGGCCCGCGCTGGCGATTCCCATCACTGAAGACCATCCGACCAATCCGATTTCACCCTACGGAATAACCAAACTTGCAGTCGAAAAGTACGCCTTGATGTACCACCGGCTTTTCAATTTGCCTGTTTCCATTGTTCGCCCCAGCAATGCCTATGGCGAGGGGCAACTACCGTATCGTGGCCAGGGTTTCATCGCTACGGCAATCGCCTCCATTCTTAATGGGGATGCCGTAACGGTATTTGGTGGGGATCAGATTATTCGTGATTACATCCATGTGGCCGATGTCGCTGACGGGATCGTCGCGACACTGGAGTCAGGAAGGCCGGGAGCTTTTTACAACCTGGGCAGCGGCAGTGGACTAACGACAAACCAGGTGTTGTCGTTTATTGCCGCGCTTGCCCATCAAATCGACAAATCAGTGGCCGTCGAAGCGAAACCACTGCGAGCATTCGACGTACCTGCCAATATTCTCGATTGCACTCGGATTCAGGCAGATACAGGCTGGCGAACCAAGATTAGTTTCGCCGAGGGTCTTGATAGGGTGTGGCAAGAATTCCTCGTCGGACATTCGCAACCCAGGACTAACTAAGGCGCCGGATATGATGGCTTTATTCTCAACTCGCGGAAACCGCTAATGTCGTCACTTCGTTATTTGGCCATTCACCTCCCCCAGTTCCACCCCATTCCAGAAAACAATGAATGGTGGGGGGATGGTTTTACCGAATGGACCAATGTCGCGCGCGCCCGTCCCTTGTTCAAGGGCCACTACCAACCTCACATTCCCGCCGATCTGGGCTTCTACGACCTTCGCCTGGCGGAGGCGAGGCAGGCTCAAGCCGCCTTGGCGCGACAGTATGGAATCGACGGATTCTGCTATTACCACTACTGGTTTCACGGCCGGCGCCTGTTGGAAAGACCGTTTAACGAGATTCTGGATAGTGAACAGCCTGATTTTCCTTTCTGCCTTTTCTGGGCCAATGAAACATGGGAAGGCCGCTGGCATGGCGTAACTACGGCAAAGCAGACCCTGATGAAGCAGGATTATTCCGGGCAGGATGACCTCGACCATATCCGATGGCTGGCTACGGCGATGGCTGATCCGCGCTATATCCGGGTGGAAGGCCGCCCCCTCTTCTTGATTTATCGCCCGCTTGATTTGCCGGACTGCGCCCGTACCCTTAATACCTGGCGTGAGGAGATGTCGCGCCTGGGCATGCCCAATCCGTTTTTCATGGCTTCGAACTCTCACGCCTACACTTCTGATCTGCTGAAATATGGCTTTGATGGCGTGTTGCAGTTCCTGCCGCAATTGTCGTTGCTCGATTGCTTCGAGCCGCACGACCTGAAGCACCACGCGAAGCGCCTTATTGCCAATCTTGCGCAAGGGGTCATGGCTTCCGATTTGCACGTTTATGACTACGAGGAATCGGTTCGCAAGATGCTGGTCGAGACCGAGTGGCCGGTATTCCGGTCCCTTTTCCCTGCCTGGGACAATACGCCGCGTTCCGGGCGCAAGGGCGTGGTGCTGAATAACAGTAGCCCGGAGAAGTTCGCCAGGTTGCTCTGGGAGGTTTCCCGAAAGACACTGGAGCAACAGCCTGAAGGGCGTCATGTGGTGTTTCTCAACGCCTGGAACGAGTGGGCAGAGGGTAACCATCTCGAACCGGACCAACAAAATGGGCGGGCCTACCTGGAAGCGGTCCGCGCGACGAAAGCACGCATTACTGGTGTGGGCGCGCCTTGAGCCAGGATCGCAGGATGCGCCTCCTGGTGCTTGCGGAAGCGCTTCCCATGTCTGATCGTGCATCCGGCGATCTGCGCTTTCTGACCTTGCTCGGGTTGCTTGCGAAGCGGCACTCGGTGACCCTGTGCGGCTTGAATGCCAGTGGGCAACGCAAGCGGTTGGGGCCGGAGGCCTTCGAGACGTATGCGGATACGCTCGTCGCCCACGGGGTGACCCTGGTGGAAGACGGCCTGCTGCCGCTGTTGAAAAATCAGGTCTGGGATGGCGTGTTGTTCGAGTTTTACCAGCCCGCGCGGCAATGGCTTGATGAGGTCCGGTTCCGGCAACCGGGAGCGCGCATCGTGATCGACTCGGTCGATGTGCATTTCCGCCGTTTCGCCGCCAAGGCGGAACTCACCGGGAACGAGGACGATCGCGTGACTGCGGCAAGGGTGCGGCGCGATGAACTGGACATCTATCGCCGCGCGGATGCGGTCATCGTGGTCACGGAAGATGATCGCCGTACCTTGCAGACGGTGCTGCCAGGCCTTCCCCTGTTGGTGCTGCCGAATGTCCACGCGATTTTCCCGCCGATCCAGCCGGCGTCCAGCGTTCCCGACTCGCTGATCTTTATCGGCGGTTTTCAGCACGAGCCCAATACGGACGCGATGCTCTACTTCTGTGGTGAAGTCATGCCATTGATACGACGGGCCATTCCTGGGGTGCGCCTGTGTATTGTCGGCTCCAACCCGCCCGAGACGATCCGCTCCCTGGTGGCGGACTCCATCGAGGTCACGGGCTATGTGCCGGATACCGCGCCCTATCTGGCGGCTGCCCGCATTTCCATCGCTCCGCTACGCTATGGCGCCGGCATGAAGGGCAAGATCGGTGAAGCCATGTCGCATGGATTGCCGGTAGTCACCACATCGGTAGGGGCGGAAGGATTCGGCCTGACTTCGGGAGAGCATATTTTGCTGGGCGATTCAGCGGCGGATTTCGCGGAGCACGTCATCCATCTGCTGCAAGACCAAAGCCTATATGAACGCATCCGTCTGGCAGGCTGGGAATTCATCCGTTCGCGCTACTCGTTGGAGGCGGTGGAGAAGCTTACCCGGACGGTCATGGCCGAGATGGCAACCCTCGACGTCGCCACCCTGCCACGACTGAAGCGGTGGCGACTGGCGGCACGCGATGCTTATGAGAATAACGTCGGCTGGCGTTTTCACTGAGCCGCCGTGAAAAATTCAAATCCAACCTTAAAACCAGCCGTCATTCCCGCGAACGCGGGAATCCAGGTTGTATATCTGATTGATTTAAAAGGCAGTCAGTCCTACGAACTGGATTCCCGCCTGCGCGGGAATGACGGTTTTTTGGGTCTGCGGTAATTTTTCACAGGCTCTGAGCGCATGACCACCCTGAAAACCTGTTTTCTGCTTGTCCTGGCGCTGTCTGCATGGCCGGCATTCGCGCACCCGCAATGGCAGCCGCTGGAATTGCGCTTCACCGCATCCAAGTCACATGAGCGCCCCGCCACGTTGCAGGTTGATGCACTGTTCACGGCTCCCGATGGCCGCGTCATGATCATGCCCGCCTTCTGGGATGGCGGCGAACGATGGGGGGTTCGTTTCGCCCCGACGACGCCAGGCACGTGGACCTACCAACTGCGTGTCAGCGAGGGGGCCGACCCGGCATTGGCCGGGAGCTCGGGGAGCTTCGCTGTGGAGCCTGCGGCATCCGACAACCCGCTCTACCGGAATGGTGGGTTTCTCAAGGTGGCCCCAAGCGGCCGTTACCTCACCTACAGTGACGGAACGCCATTCTTCTGGCTGGGAGATACCTGGTGGTTCTGCCCCTCGGAACTGTGCCCGATCGATGAATCGTCTTCTCCCAAGCATGCGTCCATGTTCAAGGCGATGGTGGCAACCCGCAAGGCACAGGGCTACAGCGTCGCCCAGATGTTGTTCGCCGGCCCACAGAAACCGCCCGGGGTGTTGCGGCGGCCGCAACGCTGGAGCGAGGCCGATGTCCTCTTCTGGCAGCGGATGGATGGGTATGTCCGCCATGCCTCCGAGCAAGGCCTGCTGCTTGTGCTGGGCGTTGGATTCAGCGATTTCCTGGATCGCGCATTTCCCGTGGATCTGCGCTTGCTGTGGCGCTATTTGGTCGCGCGTTATGGCGCCTATCCCGTGACTTGGCTGATAACCGGCGAATACAACAGCGAAAACCAAGATGAACGTGTGCGCAAGACTGACATGCTGGGCCGCTATCTGAAACAGATCGACCCCTATGATCGCGCGATGAGTGTGCATCCCTGGCAGTACGGGGGCGACAAACGACAGGCCTGGAGCGCGCCCTGGCTTGATTTCGCCATGTTGCAGGGTGCGCATGGCGGTTATCCGCCAGCCCGGATCTACCAGGAAGCCTACGCTTGGCAGCCGGTTCGCCCATTCCTGGAAGATGAAGCCAACTATGAGGGCATCCATGAAAAGAATGCCGAAATCATCCGCACGACGGCCTATCGCGCAATTCAATCCGGCTCATTCGGCTACACCTACGGTTCGCATGGCCTTTGGTACCCGATCCACTCACCGGAAGAGCGGATTGATCACATTGATCGATGGGGCAGGCCGCTGCCCTGGTGGGAGGCGCTCGAAAGAGAAGGCGGGCGACAAATGGGGCATCTGCGAAAATTCTACGAATCACTCCCCTGGTGGCGGCTTGAACCGCGGCCAGATGCCATTGAAACCGGTGCGATGGCTTCCGATCCGAGGCTGAGGGTCACGGTGAAAGCCGATGGTGATAGCCTCTTCGTAGTCCATTTCCCGCCCGGGTTTCCAGCCCAGTCTGACATCCGGCTAAAGGGCATGGCGGTCGGCGAGCCCTATGTAACCGGCTGGTTTGACCCGCGTTCGGGTAAATTTCTGAAGGAATCCACGTTGCGCGTCGACAGCCCCCGAATTTTATTGCCGAACAAACCTGATCGTGCCGATTGGGTGTTGTTGCTGCGCAAGCCATCCACGGTGCATTGAGCATGACCTTGATGAACCGCATCGCGAAAAAATTGCGGCTGCATGGGCGCAAGCTCAACCCGCTGCGACTGCGCCAGCCCAGGGTGCTGGTACTGGGCATCTATCTCGCGGACCGGAAGAATCTGGTTCGCCACATCGTTCAGGAACTCGACGAAACCCGGTGTTACCGGGTGACCCAGCGCTGGGCAGCCCTCAACGGTGAGGCGCCGGCCCCGCATGTCGACAAGGTGACCCGCATGAAGCCGCAGCAGCGGGTGCCCAAGTTCGCCCTGCTCAATCGGTTGATGGAAGGCGTAGACGTCGCCGATTACGACTTCATCCTGCTGTGCGATGACGACATCCAGTTGCCGGAATCCTTTCTCGACCGCTTTCTCGACCGCCAGACCCAATACGATTTCGCCCTGGCGCAGCCGGCGCGCACACACGACAGCTACACCGATCACCCCATCGTCGAGCAGGTGGACGGCCTGGATGCGCGGCGCACCCGCTTCGTCGAAATCGGCCCGGTAGTCAGTCTCCGGCGTGACGCCGCCGTACTTCTACTGCCGTTCGACGAGGCCTGCGGCATGGGTTGGGGGCTGGACCTGCTCTGGCCCGTGCTGATCGAACGCGCGCAACTCAGGATGGGTATCATCGACGCCACCCCGGTGGCCCATGCGTTGCGTCCGGCCGCCAAGTCTTACAGCCTTGATGAAGCATTCGCACACATGCATGCGTTCCTGGAAGACAAACCCCATCTGACAAAGGAACAGGCGATGGTCGTCCTGGAACGCCATGCAATCTGACGCGACGACCCTTCCACTATCGCTGATCATCTGTACCTATAACCGAGGCGACATCCTCGGCGAGACGCTGGCCAGCTATGCCACGTTGGCGGCGGCAACTGCGGTCCGCGCGGAACTGCTCATCGTCGACAACCATTCCAGCGACGCCACGGCCCGCATCGCGCGTGAATTCGTCGCCGGCCGGTCCGACGCGCGCTACCTGTTCGAAGCCACGCCGGGTCTCTCGCACGCCCGCAACACCGGCATCAAGGAGGCGCGTGGCGAGATCATCGCCTTCGCCGACGACGACGTGTTTTTCGAGCCAGGCTGGCTGGATGCCCTGATGCGAGTCTTCACAGACTTTCCCGAAGCGGGTTGTGTGGGGGGCAGAACCCAGCCGTATTTCGAGACGGGCACGCCGCCCTGGCTGCATCAAACCCTGCTGTATATGTTCGGTGCCACCAACTCCGGAGATGTCGAAGCCTGGATGAACTATCCCAAGCACCCTTTTGGCGTGAACATGGCTTTTCGCCGGGAAGTGTTTCAGCGCATCGGCTGGTTCGACCCTCGTCTCGGCCGCATCGGCGACTCTCTGCTTTCCGGCGAGGAGTCGGACATCTTTCGCCGCGTGCATGAGGCCGGAATTCGCACCCGCTACACGCCCGATGCCTTCCTGCGCCACCGCATCCCCGCCAGCCGCACCGACCCGGACTGGGTGCTTAAGCGTAGCTACTGGCAAGGTATCTCTGATGTCGTGTTTCGCCAACTGCATGAACCGCTTGGCCGTCTCGATCTGCTCCGCCAGGCCCTCGCCGACGCTGGCTGGATGCTCAAGCACCACACCGGCGGACACCTGAGCCCGCGAGCGATCCTCTGGAACCATACGGGATTGCCGCTGCATGCCCGTTCCTGGTCTGAAATTCGGCGTGGGCGCATCCGCCAGGCGCTCAAGGAAGCCCTGTCGCGTTCGACCAAGCCCTACCCCCCTTCGGCCAACAACGGTGTGCCGCGATGAACTTGCAAACAGGCCTGCTTGGTGAGGCGTATGAACCGTACTTATCCGGTTGTCACAGACAACCACTACCGGTAGTAGCGTAGGTTGGGCAAAGCGAAGCGTGCCCAACGAACCGCCGCCATGTTGGGCACGCGTCGCTTTGCCCAACCTACGGTGTGCGGTCAGCGCTGCCAGCAGTCGGCGGCTGTGCCTGAGTGAGTCCCGGAAAGCCCCTGCACGCCTTGGTTGTTAAGGGTCAGATTGCCACATTGGGAATCGGCAGTAGCTGGAGTCGC
>JAUYFQ010000114.1 GCA_030690895.1 Sulfuricellaceae bacterium | reverse complement strand
AACCCTTCGGGCTGGGGCTGTTTTGGGCGCATCCCGGTGTTGCGAGCCACTTGTTGTGAATGACACAACCGCGCGTCTCGCGCCTTGGCCTGCGCCCAAAACAGCCCCAGCGTATGTCCAAGTTATTCATTAACGAGCCCTATCATGAGCCAGTCCATGTGCATGGTAAAATTCAAGGCCGTGAATCCAGAGCCGAAATTATCGTGCTTAACGGCATCGTCTCCGAGATTCGTTACAGCGTGGTTGCGGGCCGCGCGTCACTCGATCTCAAGGAAATGCGCTACTTTAAGGAAATTGTTAGCGCGCGCGCCGGCGACATCATCGCCAAGTGGATTGATTTTTTTGTGCTGCATAAACCCATCACGCCGGAGCGCATCACAAGGAGGCTCAAATGACACCCCCCATCATCAACATTATCACCGCCAAACTAGTGGGCGATTTCAGCATCCATCTGCAATTTGATGATGGCGTCGAGCAAACTGTCGATTTCAAGCCCTTCCTGACAAACGCCCGCCACCTGGCTATCCGGGCATGGCTCGACCCTCTTCGTTTTGCGACATTTCGCATCGAATATGGTGAACTGGTTTGGGGCGATTACGATCTATGCTTCCCTGTCATCGATTTGTACCATAACAAAATTGAACACCACGCGTTGCTTGAAGCTGTCGCTTGAACCCAGATAATCTGTTTCTTAAGGACAAGTAAATAACATGAAACATTGGTACAAATTTTTACTACTGGCGCTGGCAAGCGCCTTGGCGTTCCCCGCCAGCGCCGCTCTGACCATCGAAATCACCGGCGGCGCGGGCAACCAGATCCCCGTCGCCATCGTACCTTTCGCAGCAGAGAACACCCTGCCGCAGAGTCTCACTGAAGTGGTAGGAGCCGATCTCGCCCGTAGCGGGATGTTCAAACTGACCGATACCCGCGCCATGCCCCAGCCGCATGAACTGGACGAAGTGGTTTACCCGGACTGGAAAGCGCGTGGAGTGGAAGGTCTGGTCATCGGCAGCGTTTCGCGCCGCCCGGATGGCAAGCTGGATATTCGTTTTCGTTTGCTGGATGCCATCAAGCAGAACCAGTTGGCGGGGTTCAGTTACACCGTCAGCCCCGGCGAATTGCGCGCCACCGCGCACAAGATTGCCGATGTCATCTATGAAAAAATGACCGGCGATGTCGGCGTCTTCAGCACCAAGATTGCCTACGTCGTCAAACAGGGCAAAAAATTTGAATTGCAGGTAGCGGACGCAGACGGCTTCGATGCGCGCACGGTGCTGGCTTCCCAGGAACCCATCCTCTCGCCCGCCTGGTCACCGGACGGCAGCCGCCTGGCCTATGTTTCTTTCGAGAAGAAGAAACCCATGGTTTACGTCCAGTCCCTGCTCACCGGCCAGCGCCGCGAGCTGGTCAGCGTCAGGGGGAGCGCCAGCGCGCCAGCCTGGTCGCCGGATGGCAACAAACTGGCGCTGGCGCTCACCAAGGATGGCAACTCCCAAATCTATCTAGTCAACGCCGACGGCAGCAACCTGCAACGCTGGAGTTCCAGTTCCACCATCGACACCGAACCCGAATTCTCTGCCGATGGGAAATGGCTTTTCCTGACTTCCGACCGTGGCGGCAGCCCGCAAATCTACCGTATGGCCGCCAATGGCGGCGCGGCTCAACGTATCAGCTTTGAAGGCAGTTATAATGTCTCCGCGAATATCAGCCCGGACGGCAAGAATCTGGCCTTTATCCAGCGCAGCGGAGGAGAGTTTCATGTCGCCGTGCAAGACTTGGCGACCGGCCAGGTGCAGGCGCTGACCGACACGCGCGTCGATGAATCGCCCAGTTTCGCGCCTAATGGTAAAATGATTATTTATGCCACAGAAATCAACCGTCGCGGCACGCTGGCTGCCATTTCCAGCGATGGTCGCGTCAAACAAAAGTTTTCGAGCCAGACCGGGGATGTACGCGAACCGGCCTGGGGGCCTTTATTGAAATAAAAATCAACCCGACATTTATTTAGGAGAACACCAACATGAACAAACTGATCTTGAGCGCTGCTTTGCTGGCTTTGCTGTCTGCCTGCGCCAGCACTTCCGACAAGGATGCCGACGCAACCGGCGCAGCCGATGCCAACGCCGCTGCCAATACAAACACCGGCGGCAAAACCACTGGCATGGATCAAACCAAGGTCAGCAAAAACCCGCTCACCGACCCGGCCAATATCCTGTCCAAGCGCAGCATCTATTTCGATCTGGACAGCTACAGCGTGAAAGACGAGTACCGTCCCCTGGTTGAATCACACGCCCAATACCTGAAACAAAATGCGAGTGCAAAAGCTTTCCTGCAAGGCAACACCGACGAGCGTGGCAGCCGCGAATACAACCTGGCCTTGGGACAAAAACGTGCTGAATCGGTCAAGAAAATGATGAGCGTGATGGGCGTTTCCGACAACCAGATGGAAACCGTCAGTTTCGGTGAAGAAAAGCCCAAGTCTGAAGGCCACGACGACAGCGCCTGGTCACAGAATCGTCGCGCCGACATCGTCTATCAGGGCGAATAACAGTCATGGAACATGCCATGAATGTTTCCCCCTCCCCTGCCCTCCCCCAAAGGGAGAGGGGGACGCAGGCTCGCAACGCGAGTTTCTTTGACGTGCGTAAACTTGCCGCATTTCCGCCCCTGCTGGCGGCGCTGCTGCTCACCGCGAACGCCCATGCCGGGCTGTTCTCGGACGATGAGGCGCACGCCAAGATCATCGAACTGCAAAAGCAGAACACCCAGGTACAAGGCAAACTGGAGGCGATGGAAAAAACCAGCCGCAACCTGCATATCGACGCTCTGGCGCAAATCGAGGCGATCAAATCCGAGATGACCAAGTTGCGCGGCCAGATGGAAGAGCAGTCTCATGCCATCGAAACCACGCAAAAGCGCCAGCGTGATCTGTATGTCGACACCGACACCCGCTTGCGCCAGCTCGAAGAGAGCAAAGCGCCCCCGCCACCTGTCGTGGTGGAGGATGCCAAGGCAGCAAAGGCGAAGAAAGTAACTGGCGGAAAATCGAATGCCATCCCGGAACCGGACATGGCCAACAACGACAACCCCGCAAATGAGGGCAAGGCCTATGACGCGGCTTTCAGCCAGTTCAAGGCAGGCAACTATCCGGGTTCACTGACAGCCTTCCAGAGCTTCATCCAGACCTGGCCAAAAAGCCCGCTGGCCGCCAGTGCACAATACTGGATTGGCAACTCACACTTCAACCTGAAGGATTACAACGCCGCGATCAGCAGCCAGCAAGCCCTGATCAGCCAATATCCCAAAAGCCCCAAAGTGCCGGATGCCATGCTGAACATTGCGACCTGCCAGCAGAATCTTGGTGACGGTGAGGCGGCAAAGAAATCACTGGAAGATCTGGTTGCAAAGTACCCGTTAAGCGATGCGGGCGAGAAGGCCAAGCGCAGGCTGGAAGCGCTTAAGTGATGGGATTTTGGTAATGGGTGATGAGTAAGCGGTGATGGGGTGGAGTCGGTTTTACTCATTACTCATCACCCATTCCCCATCACCCCTCATCAAACCCTGAAGCGGCGAATTTCCGCTTCCAGCGCACTGGCCAGTCGGCCAAGTTCCCTTGCCGAGTTGGCGCTATCTGCTACCTGCATGCTGTTTTGTTCAGCCATTTGAGCAATCTGCTCGACATTGCGGGCGATGTCTCCCGACGCGGTACTCTGCTCGCGCAAAGCCAGGCTAATTTCTCCAATGGCGGAGACGACCTTGTCCGAACCGCTACGAATCTGGTTCATGGCCTCACTGGCACGACGCGCCTCACCGACTCCGGAACTGACGCGCTCGACGCCCTGCTTCATGCTTTCGACCGCCTGAGACGTGCCCAACTGGATCGCGCTGACCATGGCGGTAATCTCTGCGGTTGACTTTCCGGTGCGTTCAGCCAGTTTGCGAACTTCGTCGGCCACCACCGCAAACCCGCGCCCCTGTTCCCCTGCACGGGCGGCCTCGATCGCGGCATTGAGCGCCAGCAAATTGGTCTGATCGGCAATATCCTTGATGACGTTGACAATGGCGCTAATCTGCTTGGAATGCTGCCCCAGTTCCTCGATGCGCCCCGCAGAGTCATTCACTGCACCAGAAATCCGCTCAATCTCCTTGATCATGCCCTGCACCATTTCACTACCACTGCGCGACAAGTTTCCTGACTGGTTGCCGATTGTGTGCGCGTCCTCGGCGTTCTGCTTGATGTGGTCAATGCCGACCGCCATTTCCTCGACCGAGGCCGCCATGCTGGAGGCAGCATCGCTTTGCTGCGAGGAGGATACTTCGATCCGGCTGCTGGCCTGTTCTACATGTTCTGCCGCCGCAGTCACTTCCTGGGCGCTTCTCTGGACATTCCTGACCAGGTTGGCGAAAGAGTCGACGACACTATTGAAGCGGGCAGCTATTTCGGCAAACTCATCGCTTGAGTTGATGGGAATCTGGGTTTGAAGATCGCCGGACTCGATCTGGCGCGCACTACGCTGAAAATCGCCGACGGCTCTCTGGATGGCCAGGTACATACCGATAGACAGATAGCCCATCAACAGCAACAAAACCAGCACCAGGCCGATTTCCAGCATTATCTCCTGGCGCTGTCTGTCCACCCGATTTTGTAGGCTTTCACGTAATGTCGGAAGAAAAGTTTCAAACATGGCTTCATAACCGGTATCAATGGCATCGGTAGCCTGGGCAAAAAAATCCTGCGATGGCGTTGCCAGCGTTCCGGTCAAAATATCCTGCTCTGCTACCGCGATCAACTTCTTGACCTTGTCGTCAAATTTGATACGGGAACTGTCGAGTTTGTCACGAATAGCCGGATTATTGCGCACAACGGCGGCGAGATTGGCCTCCACGCCCCCCATGCCGCGCCGGATCAACACGATGAATGTGCTCAGCTCAATCCGGCTGGCTTCATCCACGACATGTTTTGCCAACACCCCCGTGCCGCGAGCGCGCAACAGGCCAATCGGCTCCAGGGTTTCCGGCATCCGGTTGAGCACGCCATCAATCTGGTAAAACGTCTCCGCCTCCGGGTCGAGAGACAGCTCGGAGGCCTCGCCCACTCTGCCAAGCAACGCCAGCAGGGTCGCAATCAACTGCCCATGAAATTTGATGTTGTCCTGCTGCGGCCAGCTCAGTCCGTCGGACTTGAGCTTGCCCCAGTCGGACTGGATTTTCAGCCATTCCTGCGTTTTTGGCAGGTCGTCAAACAGCGTAGGGCCGACGGCCGCCAGCGCCTTCTCAATATCCTGCGCCTTGGCAACCTGCTTTGGCCTCATGGCCTCATTTCCCCCCAACAACCCAGCAGACAGGCCTCGATGTTGCTGGGCAAGCTGTATGGCCTTGTTTATGGGTTCCAGCGCATCCAGTCCACGCAGTTCATTCCGGGTGGTATGGACGACCTTGTTGGACTGGGCGATCAAAAGAAACAACAAGGTTCCGATCGCCAGTGTGGCAACCACGCCGATCAGAATAAATTTCTTTGGAAAGGACAAACGGTTCATCAGGCTGATGGCGGGGTAAAAAATAAAACTCATGGTTGTTCGCTCCTCGTTATTGTTTTGTACGGCTTTTCAGCTATCAGCTATCAGCAAAAGCAGAGCGCTTCGCGCCTACAAAACCAACTATTGGCTGTTGGCTGTTGGCTGATAGCTGACCTCTCTACACCATCCCCGTTCCACGGATGGCGACCACACGGTTACGGCCAGAATTTTTTGCAGCATACATTGCCTCGTCAGCCAACCGAACCAATTCGGCCGGGCTGGCGATTTCCGGGGTCCGCTCTGCCACGCCGATGCTGGCCGTCACCCTCAAGACGCCAGCAGCGGTTGGCAGATCAGCAACTTCAATCGCCTGACGGATCCGTTCTGCAACTGATTGCGCGGCCCTGAGTCCGGTTTCCGGACAGATTACCAGAAACTCCTCGCCACCCAGGCGGCATGACAGATCTTCCGATCTGGCCGATCGCTCAAGCATCTTCGCAACATGCCTCAAAACCTCGTCGCCTACACCATGTCCATGTTGATCGTTGATACGCTTGAACTTGTCAATATCAAGCAACAAGACGGAAAGGGATCTGTTCTGGCGTCGGTTGGCAAAGGCCCATTCCTGTTCCAGACGCTCCAGTCCATGGCGGCGATTAGGCAAGCGGGTCAACGGATCTTTCATGGCCAAATCGTGCAACTGTCTGACTGTAATGGCCAGATCTGCCGCCACGCCACGCAGTTCAAGCTCCTTGCGCGCCAAGGCCTCGTGCAGGCGGACAATGCGCTCTCCAGCATGCAACCTGGCCATCAGCACCCGCTTATTGAACGGCTTGACGATATAGTCATCCACTCCCGCATCGAAAGCCTCCACCAGGCTGTCCTCGGTCTCCTGTGCGGTCAACAGGATGATATAGACTCGCTCCCCCTCCTCTGATCCTCGCAAAGCCTGGCACATGACCAAGCCATCCATCTCCGGCATTTTCCAGTCCGTGATAATGATCTGGGGAGCGAAATCGATCGCAAGGCGCAACCCCTCCCTGCCATCGCGTGCAACCTTAACCTGGTATCCCTTGAGCACAAGCAGCTTCTCCAGCAGCGTGCGCAAGATCGGATCGTCGTCAATCGCCAGAATTCTGAGCGGATTAAGCAATGGTACGGCACCAGGCAAAGGCTGGGGAGCCGTTATTTCATTCGGAGCGGAAGCCAGATTGGAAAAAGACAAGAGATGTTGAGTCGGAATGCCCAGCAGATTGCCCCACTCACGCCACTCCAACTTGATCCGATCGCACAGAGCGACAAGTTCGTCTGCTTCGATTCCCAGCCGTGCGGCCTTGGCAAACAGCAGTGGCAGCAAGTTGCGACGGGCATCGTCATCCACCAGACAGGCATCGGCAAGGCAGGTCGCCAGATGCAGGCCGTGAATCAGGTAATAGGGCCGCGATCCCTGCTCGAATTTGCCGGCATCAGGATCATCGTGGTGATACGCAGTTTCGAGAAAAATATTCGGAAACCCCCAATCTTTGAGCAAAGTGAACGTGATGGCTCTATGGTCAATCGCATAGTGTTCGTTTTCCAGCTCAACCAGAGACTTCATGCCCTTTGACGCATCATCAAGCACCTGCCCGAAGGAGTCGGGGTAAAGCCCCGCCAGAGCCAGTTTCCCGATTTCGCACAAAAGACCGGAAGCAAATGCCTCATCTGCAGAGGCGCGGGTTTGCAGGCTCAGCGTTCGGTTGGCGATAGCCGTCGCCAGAGAACGAGCCCAAAACATGGGGTAGTCAAATCCCGGACACGGCGCATAGTGCGAGCTGGAAATCAGCGAAAAACCCAACACCAGATGCCGTACAGCCGACAAACCGACCCGGTGTACTGCATCCGGCACAGCAGCGACAGGGCGCCGGCCACCCATCGATGCTGAGTTGGCATATTTGATGAGTCGACCCGCCAAGGCAGGGTCGGATTGAATCAGCAAGGCGATTTCCTGCACCGTCACGCCTTCCTGTTGGGTTTTCTCCATGATTGCCAGCGCGACGCCACCCGGCGAGGGGAGATTTCCGGCCGCCCTGAGTTCATCTATTTTCTGCTGCGATATGACTTCGATAGTCATCGTCTGTACCCACGGCTCAAAGTATGGACAAATATATCGCATGAAGCAGGTTTGCGGGCAGATTCCACTTGGGAATCCAGTAAAATAGCACCCCAGTAAGCCAGACAGGGGGCAATCCAGGCAGCATGTTACGCATCAATGAAATTTTCTTCTCCCTTCAGGGCGAGACTTCCCGCAGCGGCCTGCCGACTGTATTTATCCGCCTGACTGGCTGCCCTTTGCGCTGCGCGTACTGCGATACCGCCTATGCGTTCAGCGAAGGAACGGCAATGGAGATCGCCGAAATTCTGGACGTGGTCGCACAGTACCAGCCACGCTATGTCACTGTTACCGGAGGAGAACCGCTGGCGCAGAAAGAATGTCTGGCACTACTGGCGGCGCTGTGCGATGCAGATTATTCAGTTTCGCTTGAGACCAGCGGTGCGCTGGACATCGGCAAGGTGGATGCACGCGTATCCCGTATCGTGGATATCAAGACGCCGGCATCCGGAGAAGTCGAAAAAAACCGCTGGGCCAATCTGGACTGCTTGACGCCGCAGGACGAGCTTAAATTCGTCATCTGCGATGAAGCAGATTATCGCTGGGCCAAAGAACAGTTGAACGATCGCCATCTGGCGAAAAAATGCCCGGTGCTGTTTTCGCCTGTGGCGGGAAACGTGCAAGCATCCGACCTGGCCGACTGGATTTTGCGCGATCGCCTCGACGTGCGTTTCCAGCTCCAGTTGCACAAAATTCTATGGAAAGAGGGGCCAGGACGATGAAGCCCGCTGTTATTCTTCTTTCTGGCGGTCTCGATTCTGCCACTACCTTGGCCATGGCTCGTAGCCAGGGTTTCGAGTGTTATTGCCTGAGCCTGGATTACGGCCAGCGCCATCGCTCCGAACTGCAGGCAGCCGCAAAGGTGGCGGCAGCACTGGGCGCGGTAGAGCAGCGCACAGTCAAGCTCGATCTGACCCTGTTTGGCGGATCGGCGCTCACTGATGCCAATATTGCCGTACCCACAGCCCACCCCCTCCCCAACCCTCCCCCGGATGGAGAGGGAGCAAACGTAAGACCGCAAGGGTCTTCGCCGTGGTTGTATTCCGCTGAAGCGGAACAACACACGCGAAAAGACGATGGTTCGATTTGCATCCCAATCACTTACGTCCCTGCTCGCAACACCATCATGCTATCCCTCGCCATGGCCTGGGCCGAGGTACTGGAAAGCCAGGATATTTTCATCGGCGCCAATGCGGTGGATTATTCCGGCTATCCGGATTGCCGCCCAGCCTACATCGAAGCTTTCCAGAACATGGCCAACCTCGCCACCAAGGCTGCGCTGGAAGGTCATCCCACGAGCATCCACGCGCCGCTGATTCACCTCTCGAAGGCCGAGATCATTCGCAAGGGAATGGCGTTGGGGGTGGATTATGGTTTGACGGTGTCCTGCTATCAAGCCGATATGGACGGGCGCGCTTGTGGGGCATGCGACTCCTGTCGGCTGCGACAGGCTGGATTTGAGGCGGCGGGAGTAAAGGACCCGACACAGTATATTTAGCCCAAGCCGGAATGGGTGATGGGTAAGCGGTAATGAGGAATGGGTAATGGGGAGACGGTTTTACCCATTACTCATTCCTCATCACCCATTCCGGCTTACGCCAAGGCTTTCGGCAAGGGAAACGACACGTTTTCTTCCTTGCCGTTCAACTCGACTACTTCGCCAGCGCCCATTTTCACCAGACTGGCGATGACCTCCTGCACCAGCACATCCGGCGCCGAAGCGCCCGCCGTCACGCCGACACAGGTTTTTCCGTTCAGCCATGCGCGATCCAACTGGCTGGCGTTGTCCACCATATAAGCCTCGACGCCATGATTCTGCGCGACTTCGCGCAGGCGGTTCGAGTTGGAGCTATTGGGTGAACCCACCACGATAATCAGATTGCACTGCGCTATCATGGTTTTGACGGCATCCTGGCGGTTCTGCGTGGCATAGCAGATGTCATCCTTTTTGGGGCCGGTAATCGCGGGGAAACGCGCCTTGAGCGCAGCAATGACCTTGCTGGCATCATCCATGGAAAGGGTCGTTTGCGTCACATAGGAAAGATGCTGTTCGTCCCTGACTTGCAGGTTAGCGATATCTGCGGGGGTTTCGACCAGGTACATGCCGCCTTCGGATTGCCCCATGGTGCCTTCCACTTCGGGGTGCCCTTTATGACCGATCATGATGGTTTCCCGGCCCTCCGTGCGCATTTTCAAGACCTCGACATGCACCTTGGTGACCAGCGGGCAGGTCGCATCGAAAACCTGAAAACCACGCGACTCGGCCTCCTCGCGCACCGAGCGAGGCACACCGTGGGCGCTGAACACCAGCGTGGCGCCGGCAGGTACTTCGTTCAGATCCTCGATGAATATGGCGCCCTTGGCACGCAAATCATCCACCACGAACTTGTTGTGGACGACTTCGTGACGCACATAGACCGGCGCGCCAAATCGTTCCAGCGCGCGTTCCACGATGGCGATGGCGCGATCGACGCCGGCACAGAAACCGCGCGGGTTGGCGAGCAGGATGTTCATAATATTTCCACGATCCGGACTTCAAACAACACGGTGCAACCGCTCAGGGGATGATTGAAATCGACTGTGGCGGCATCTTTGCCGATGGCCTTGATCTGGCCCGCCAGCGTTTCGCCATCCGGTAGCGTGAATTCGATCAGGTTGCCAATCTCGATTTCATCTTCGTCAAAAGTATCCAGCGGTACATCCATGACCTGCAATAGATCGGAGTGGCCGAACGCCTCGTCGGGTTCCAGACGAAAGGTATAAGCACGGCCAATTTCCAGATCGATCAGGCGGCTTTCCAGTCGGGGCTCGATCTCGCCCTCGCCCAGGGTGAGGATCACCGGATCTTCATCGTAGGTGCTGGAAGCGATCGTGCTGCCATCTTCCGAAGCCAATTGATAATGCAGGGCGATCTTGTCGCCCCAGAAAGCGGTTCTTTCAGTCATTGCCTAAATCCATTTTGGGCTTTTTGATGCTATCCAGCAGCAGCAATGAAACGCCGCCAGTGATGGCCATGTCGGCTACATTGAAGGCAGGCCAGTGATAACTTCCATAGTAAAAATCGAGGAAATCGATGACGTAACCCAGGGAAATCCGGTCGATTAGATTACCCAGTGCACCACCCAGCACCAGGCTGAGCGCCAGGCTGAATAGCACTTGCTGGCTATGTTTGCGCAACAGGTAAACCATGACGATGGAAGCAATGGTAGCCACCGCAATAAAGAACAGCTTTTGCCAACCACCTGCGTTGGCCAGGAAGCTGAAAGCCGCGCCGGAATTATGCGCCAGCACCAGATTGAAGTACCCCGTGACCGCGCGAAATTCCCCGAACTTAAAACTGTCGCTGACCCACTGCTTGCTCAATTGATCCAGCGCGATGACCAACAGGCTGGGGATCAGCCATAAACGCCAGTTAACGGGCATGTCGCCTTGCTGCTTTTCGCTATGCCCGTTTCCCTCACCCCTACCCTCTCCCGCCAGCGGGAGAGGTGGACGCGGAATCGCCGAGCGATGTTTTTCTCTAGGCATGGGTACGCAGTTCCCCCGCGCCGAACAGGTTTCTGTGGCAGCGTCCGCAGAGGCCGGGATGGTCGGCATGGGCGCCCACATCGGCGCGGTAGTGCCAGCAGCGCTCACATTTCTGATGGGCGCTCTGGTTGACGACAATCTTTTCCGTTTCAGCCTGTACAAGTTTTGCCTGCGAGGTAATCAGCACAAAACGCAGATCGTCATCCAGACTTTGCAGCAGTGCGAACAGCTCGCCATTGACCTGCAATTCAACTTCCGCCTGCAAGGAGGAGCCAATCGCGCCGGAAACGCGCACCGCTTCCAGTTCCTTGGTCACCCGGCTGCGGAATTCGCGGATCTGCTGCCATTTGGCGAGCAAGGCGTCACTATCCGTCTGTTGCGGAAAGGAGTGCCAGACATGGAACATCAGATGATCTTCTGGCTGTTTATGGAGCGCGGCCCAAGCTTCATCCGTAGTAAAGCAAAGAATCGGCGCCATCAATTTGAGCAAGGACTGGGTAATGTGGTACAGCGCATTCTGCGCGGCGCGTCTCGCCTTGGACTGCTCGCCAGCGGTGTAAAGCCGGTCTTTCAGAATATCCAGATAAAACCCGCCCAAATCTTCCGAGCAGAAGGCGGTCAGTTTCTGCACCACCAAGTGAAATTCATAGCGCCCATAATCAGCCGTCACTTCCTGCTGAAAAGCGGCGGCGCGCGCCAAGGCATAGCGGTCGATTTCCAGCCACTCTTCCACCGGCAGGCTGTGCTGGGCGGGGTCGAAATCTGCCAGATTGGCGAGCAGGAAGCGCAAGGTATTACGAATCCGGCGATAGCTTTCCGTCACCCGCTTGAGAATTTCGTCCGAGATGGTCAGCTCGCCGGAATAATCGGTTGCTGCGACCCACAGGCGCAGAATATCCGCGCCCAGCGAGTCCATGACCTTCTGCGGCGCAACCACGCAGCCCTTGGATTTGCTCATCTTGTGACCGTGGCCATCCACCACGAAACCATGAGTCAGCAAAGCCTTGTAGGGAGCGAACCCGTCGGTGGCGCAACCGGTCAGCAGGGATGACTGAAACCAGCCACGGTGCTGGTCGGAACCTTCCAGATACAGGTCGGCGGGGTGCGCCAGAGTGTCGCGCCGTTTCAGCACGCAGGCATGGGTCGAGCCGGAATCGAACCATACATCCAGGGTGTCGCTGACTTTTTTGTAGGTCGCGGCCTCGGCGCCCAGCAATTCGGCAGCATCCAGGCTGAACCAGGCTTCGATGCCGCGTTGCTCGACGCGCTGCGCCACCTGTTCCAATAGTTCAGCAGTACGTGGGTGCAGTTCGCCGCTTTCCTTGTGAACGAATAGCGGCATCGGCACGCCCCAGTTGCGCTGGCGCGAGACGCACCAGTCCGGGCGGTTTTTCATCATCGCCTCAAGGCGGGCTCGCCCCCATGAGGGAAAAAACTCGGTGCTTTCCACCGCTTTCAGCGCGGCCTCGCGCAACGTGGCTGGCTGACTGCTGACCGCTGACTGCTGACCGCTCAATCCCATGCCGATGAACCACTGGTGCGTGGCACGGAAAATGATCGGGGTTTTGTGGCGCCAGCAGTGCGGATAGCTGTGCAGCAGCTTTTCGTCCTTGATCAGCGCGCCGTTGGTATTGAGAATTTCCAGTACGGTCTTGTTGGCCGCCCAGATCGACTGCCCGCCAACCAGCGGGGTGCGCTCGAAAAACTTGCCATCGTCGCCGACCGGGCAATCCACCGCCAGTTGGTATTTGTTGCCGACCACATAATCGTCCAGGCCATGCGCCGGGGCGGTATGCACCAGACCCGTACCGGCTTCGAGCGTGACGTGCTCGCCACAAATGAGCGGCACGACACGCTCGTAAAATGGATGCTGAAGCGCCAGATGTTCCAGCGCCGAACCCTTGATTTGCGCGACCAGTTCGACCGACTCGTAGCCATAACGCTTGAGGCAGGTTTCAGCCAGATCGTGCGCCAGAATCAGAATGCCCTTGGGCGTCTGGATCAAATCGTAGAGATATTCTGGATGAACGGAGACCGCCTGATTGGCGGGCAGCGTCCATGGCGTGGTCGTCCAGATGACCGCATAAACGCTGGCATGAGGCGGCAATTCAACCCCCAGCGCAGCCGCATCCTTGAGCGCGAAGGCCACGTCGATGGCAGGCGAGGTCTTGTCTTCATATTCCACCTCCGCCTCAGCCAGCGCCGAACCGCAATCCGTACACCAATGCACCGGCTTTTGCCCTTGGTAGAGGTAGCCGTTGGCCTGAATTTTCCCCAGCGTGCGCATGATGTCGGCTTCAAACTTGAAGTCCATGGTGTGATAGGGGTTGTCCCACTCGCCCAGCACCCCCAGGCGAATGAAATCAGCCTTCTGGCGTTCGATTTGCGCTGCCGCATATTCGCGGCACAGCTCGCGGAAGCGGGCGGGATCGATGTTCTTGCCATGCTGTTTTTCCACCTGCAACTCGATCGGCAGGCCGTGGCAATCCCAGCCCGGCACATAAGGCGCGTCGAAGCCGGCCAGGGTTTTGGAGCGCACGATCATGTCTTTAAGGATCTTGTTCACCGCATGGCCGATGTGAATATCGCCATTCGCATAGGGCGGGCCATCGTGCAGGACAAATTTTGGTCGCCCGGTGACTTTCTCGCGGATGCGCTGGTAGAGCTTTTTTTCCTGCCACTCCTTGACCCAGCCAGGCTCGCGCTTGGCGAGATCGCCGCGCATGGGGAAAGAGGTGTCGGGCAGGTTGAGGGTGTTTTTGTAATCAGCCATGTTTAACTCGGTTTACAAACCCGTATCTGAAACGGGTTCTTGATAAAAATTAGTTTGTCCAGTTCTCGATCAACAGACCGGGAACCCGCTCAAAATGCCGTGTGTTATGCGTGACCAGCACGAGATTTTCGGCCAGCGCATGCGCCGCTATCTGGGTGTCCGGAACGCCGATCGGCATACCAGCCAATTTCAGTTGAGCCGCAATCCGACCGTAAACATCAGCAGCGGAAGCAGTCCAGTCAAATACCGGCATTTCTTCCAGAAAACCGTTGACCAGTCTTGCAAGCCTGTTATCGGCAGGCGCCAGGCTTTGTCCATAACGCAATTCCGCGCGAGTAATGACGGAAATCGCCACCTCGCCAGCCTGCATGGCGGTTTTCATACGCCCGTCCAGCACAGGAAAACTGCGCCGGAGAAAATAACTGGCGATATTGGTGTCAATCAAATATCGTATCACTCCTGACTATCCTCAAAAGGATTTCTCGGCATCTCCGGCGAATTGTCGCGCTCTTGCATAAAGTCGTCAGGCGCGGGGCAGGCATCCAGCAAGGCAAAGAAGGCATCCAGAGATTCCTGCGTCGGCTTGGGCGACAAAATAATTTCCCCAGTCGCCTCGTTTTTGCGTATCCACACCTCGTCACCCGACAAGCGAAACGCCTTGGGTAGGCGAACAGCCTGGCTGTGGCCGGTTTTGAACAGTTTAGCAGTGGCAAGCATGGCGACCTCCTGAAAATAGTATCTGCGTAAACGTACCTATTTTACTCTGTCCCTAAAAAATACACGCGTGTTTTCCACATCCGCCGCAATCTGCGCCGTCAGGGTTTCCATATCCGGGAATTTCATTTCATCACGCAACTTGTGCAGAAAATCCACGCGCACATGACGGTTATAGATTTGCTGGTCGAAGTCGAACAGATGGACTTCCAGTTTCGGGCGGCCGCTATTCGTCACGGTCGGGCGCACGCCCAGGCTGGCTGCGCCTTGCAGGGGCGTGTCGCCAAGTCCATGCACTTCCACCGCAAAAATGCCCCACACCGGCGGTCGGTTGTGTTTGAGCTGCACATTGGCGGTCGGAAAACCGATCTTGTGGCCGATGTTGTCGCCATGCTCGACGCGCCCGCTGATGCTGTAAGGGCGCCCCAGCAGGCGGGTCGCCAACATCATGTCCCCGCTTGCCAGCGCATCGCGCACGGCAGTGCTGGAAACCCGCAATTTCTCGGCCGTCACGCTGTGCATTTCTTCGACTTCAGCGCCTAACGGAATCGCAGCTGCGCGCAGCAAGGCGATATCGCCCGCGCGTTTCGCGCCGAAGCGGAAGTCGTCGCCAATCAGCATCCAGCGAGTTTGCAGGTGGGTTCGCAATATCCGCGCAGCGAAATCATCGGCTGGCATCCCGGCAAATGCGCGGTTGAAGCGGCAGATAAATACCTGATCGATACCGTAGGATTCAAACAGTTCCAGCTTTTCGCGCAGGCTGGTCAAGCGTGTCGGTGCTTGATCCGGCGTGAACAATTCGCGTGGATGGGGCTCAAAAGTCATGACGCAAGCTGGCAGGCCGCGTTTTTTCGCCGCATCTTCAGTACATTGCAACATGGCCTGATGGCCAAGATGAACGCCATCGAAATTGCCGATAGTGAGCGCGACGGGTGTTTCAGGACGGGCGGGGATGCCTCGGTAAATCAGCATAGGGTACGTATAAAATGCTGAATTATAACCACTTCGTGACCCAGCGCAAAATCGGAACCCGTGTAGAACTCAGTTCGCGCGGTGTATTACTCGCTGGCGCTACGGTGCCCATCAGTTTTCGCAGGCAAATACCACGACATGGTCGGCCTCCAGCCGGATACCAATTTTTTCGCCATAGGCATGATTGTGGTGGCTGGGCACCAGGGACAGGACTTTGTGGCCGCTGGGCAGAACCAGCGTGTAAAGAAAATCTGCGCCCCGGAACGCCTTGTGTGCAACTTCTGCCTGCATGGGGCTGGCGTCGTCATGCACGATATCGTCCGGGCGCAGCAGGACAGCCACTTCCCGCTTGTCGCGGCAATGCGCCGGTATCTCAGCCTCCAGCGCACCCAGCTCGGTATTGACCCGACCACCACCGGCATTTTCGCCTGGAATCAGGGTACCTTCGCCAATAAAATCGGCCACGAAGCGGTTGGCTGGCTGATGGTAAAGGTTGTAGGCGCTATCCCATTGCTGCAGGACGCCATGATGCATCACGCCAATTTCATCGGCGATGGCAAAGGCCTCGTGCTGGTCGTGAGTCACGAGCAAGGCGGTGATGTTCTGCTGTTTGAGAATCTCGCGAATCTCGATGCCAAGGCGCTCGCGCAGCGCCACGTCCAGGCTGGAAAAAGGCTCATCCAGCAACAGCAAGGCCGGGCAAGGCGCCAGGGCGCGTGCCAGGGCAATGCGCTGCTGCTGACCACCGGACATCTGGTGCGGGTATTTGCGCCCGCTGCCCGGCAGTCCAACCACTTCCAGCAATTCCTCCACGCGTGCGGCACGGTCGCGGCGACTGACGCCATGCAGGCCAAACGCAATGTTTTCGGCCACATTCAGATGGGGGAACAAGGCATAGTCCTGAAACACCATGCCGATGCGGCGCTGCTCGGCTGGCATGGAAAATCCGTTACGGCTGACGCATGCGCCATTGATCAGTATTTCGCCTGCGCTGATATCCTCGAACCCCGCAATGCTGCGCAACACGGTCGTCTTACCGCAACCGGACGGGCCGAGCAGGCAGCCGATGCTGCCCTGTTCCAGCGTAAAGCTCATGCCCTTGACCACTTCCTGGCCACCATAATGCTGATGCGTGGCTCTGACTTCCAGTTGGGGAACGCCGGGGATAGGGAGAGGGCAATGGATAGAAGAAGCGTTCATGCCAAAAATCCTTTTTTTACCACGAAACACACGAAATACACGAAAAAAACCGAACCCTGGCAAGGTTCGACCACTCATATGTTATAAAATGCGACAGGATATTGTTTTTGTTCGGTTTTTTTTCGTGTATTTCGTGTATTTCGTGGTTATCTGCTTTTTTCAGGTTCATTATCAACACACCGTTGTTGAATCGCTATCTGAATTTCTTATCAGCAGAAAAATGGGAATCAGCCCGGCCAGAACCAGTGCGACCGAAGGTAGCGCGGCGCGTTCCCACTCCCCTTCCGAGGTCATTTCAAAAATCCGCACCGCCAGCGTATCCCAGCCAAACGGGCGGGTCATCAGGGTAATCGGCATTTCCTTCATGACATCCACAAACACCAGTGCAGCAGCGGAAAGCAGCCCGCCCCGCAACATCGGCAGGTGAACACGACGCAGCATGGCTACCCCGGTCAGACCAAAACTGCGCGAGGTTTCATCCAGACTGCGGGTGATGCGCTGCATGGCGCTATCGACCGGGTTGAAGCCCACGGCCAGAAAGCGCGTCAGGTAGGCAGGCAGCATCACCAGCAAAGTGCCTTGCAACAGCAGTCCTGCGTCGAAACCCAGCCAGTTTTTTGCGAATGAAATCCATTGCTGATCGACCCAGGCCAGGGGAATGACGATCCCGACCGCGAGCACCGGACCTGGCACGGCATAACCCAGGGTAGCAAGTCGCACGGAGAGCCGTGTCAGGCCATCGTCCCGATGGCGGCGGGCGTAAGACAATGCCAGCGCGACGACCACTGCCAGGGTTGCGGCCAGACCACCCAGCAGGAGCGAGTGCCAGAGAAATTCGATGTAGCGCGCATCGAAATCCTGTGCGAAAACACGGCTTGCCCAGATCAATACCTGCCCTGCGGGCAACACAAAGGCCAGCAACAGCACCCCTACCGCCAGCGCGCTGGCAGACCAGGCAGCCACGCCGCCCAGAACAATGCGCCTGACTTCGCTATGTCGCCCTGCCTGGGTAAAACGCAGGCCCCGGCGCGAAACCTGTTCGGCCACGATCAGGGCGAACACCAGCACGATCAGCACCGAGGCCAGTTGCGACGCGCCGCGCAGGGAAAACATCCCGAACCAGGTTTTGTAGATCGCCGTGGTGAAGGTGTCGTAGTTGAAGATGGAAACGGTGCCGAAATCAGCCAGGGTTTCCATCAGCGCCAGCATCAGCCCGGCCATGATCCAGGGGCGCGCCATCGGTAGCGCCACTTTAAAAAAACCTGCCCTGCGGCTGTACCCCAGCGACTGTGCCGCCTCGATGGCGCGCTGTCCCTGGGTCTGGAAAGCATTGCGCGCCAGCAGATAGACATAGGGATACAGCGCCAGGCTCATGACCAGAATGACGCCGCCTGCCGAGCGGATGGGCGGAAAAGGAATCGGGCCGCCAAGCATCTCGCGCAAACCCGTCTGAATTGGCCCGGTAAAATCCAGCAGGCCAACATACACGAAGGCCGTCACATAGGCCGGCATCGCCAGCGGCAACAACAGCGCCCAGGAAAAGAATCTCCGCCCCGGAAACTCGCATACCGCCGTCAGCCAGGCCAGGCTGACACCCAGCAGCGTCACGCCAAGACTGACGCCCAGCGCCAGCTTGAAGGTATTGGACAGCAAATCGGGCAGGACGTATTCCAGCAGATGGCGCCAGAGTTCTTCCTCGGGATGCAGCAGGGAGGACAGCACCACTACCAGCGGAATCACCACCAGCAAGGCAATACCAAAAGCCGTGATGCGCCATCCGTCCAGAAAACGCAAAAAGGCGGGAGCCGAAACTCCCGCCGTCAATGAATCTGATTTTGTGATGTTCAGATTTATTTGTATCCCGCCCTATCCATGAGTTTTACCGCATCGGCCTGCAACTCGCCCGCCTTGGATACGTTCAGCGGATTTTGCTTGAATGATCCCCAGGCCGCGACGACCGGATCGGATTTCACGCCAGGATTGACCGGGTACTCCATATTAACGTCGGCAAACAGATTTTGCGCCTTATCGGATGAAAGCCATTCCAGCAAAGCCAGCGCTTCCTTTTCATGTTTGGCGTACTTGACCACACCCGCGCCGGAAACGTTGACGTGTACCCCGCTGCCCTGCTGGTTCGGCCAGAAAGTGGCCAGCGGCAGATTGGGTTTCTTCTCCATCAGACGGCCATAGTAGTAAGTATTGGCAATCCCGACATCGCATTGACCGGCGGCAATTGCCTCCAGCATCTTGGTATCGTCCGGAAAAGGATCGGTCGCCAGATTTCCCACCCAGGATTTGACGATCTGCTCGGCCTTGGCCTCGCCATGCTCAGCCATCAACATGGCTACCAGCGACTGGTTATAAACCTTTTTGGAAGTCCGCAGACAGAGACGGCCTTTCCATTTGGCATCGCCCAGAGCCTCGTAAGTTGAAAGATCCGCTGGTTTGACCTTCTGCGAATTGAAATAAATCGTGCGGGCACGCACCGAAAGCCCGAACCACTGGTTGCCAGGATCACGCAGGCTGGCAGGCACATTGGCGCTCAGGGTCTTGGACTGAACCGGCTTGAGCAGCCCTTCGCGCGCCGCTTCCCAGAGATTGCCCGCATCCACGGTAATCAGCATGTCCGCCGGCGTATTCGCGCCCTCAGCCTTGAGGCGCTGCAACAACGCGCCTTCCTTGTCGGTAATGAACTTGACGGCCACGCCGGTCTCTTTGGTGTAGGCATCAAACAGCGGCTTGATCAACTGCTCGTTACGGGCGGAATACACCACCACTTCGGCGGCGGAGATGGCCGACGCGGCCAGACCAAAAATGGCAGAAACTGCAATAGATTGCATGAAACGCATGGCAATTTCCTCTGGCAAATAATTTGGATAACGAGGATTATATCGTAATGATAATAATTATCAAGCGTATTTGATTCGGCATGTAACGAACGAGTGATTAACCACGGGATACCGGAAACTGCTTAAAATGGAAACGGCATTCTCTGGCTAAAACAGCAATGCCACATCGCCTCGCCTCCGCCATTTGAAAATGACTACTTGTACTCGCCCTGATGCCAATTCTACCCCAGAACAACTCCGCTTTCCTCCCGCAGCCGGTTTCACGGTTCGCGCCGATTTCACGGGTGGGGAAGTTTCCTCTGACCTGGGGGCATTACTGCTGTCCTCCGTGGATCGCCGCATTGGCCTGATTGATCGTC
>JAUYFQ010000112.1 GCA_030690895.1 Sulfuricellaceae bacterium | reverse complement strand
GTGATATCGGCGCGAACCGTGAAACCGGCTGGGGGTGGAAAGCGGAGTTGTTCTGGGGTAGAATTGGCATCTGGGCGAGTACAAGTAGTCATTTTTTACGAATTTGTTTTTTGATAACTCGTATTTTATCAAATGCTTACTTTGTTATTCGCCCTGTTTGTGCAAAATTCGGGCTATGTGTCAATTTATTGGGTTTATAGGCTCTTTTTTGAGCCTGGATGATGGCATGCTGTTAGCAGGAAGTGTACAGAGGGCTGGTGGTTTCGCTGTTGCCCGCCCGGCCCCGTCGAGGTGGAGAAGCGGCGCAGGGTGGATTCTCTCAGATCTTCGCCGATCTGATTCAGGGCGGGCGACAGGTCGCCGGTTTTACGCGCCAAGGCCTGGATCGCTGACAGCACGTCCTTGTCGTCCACTTCAATTGAAATCATGGCCATGAGCGGGTATCCTTTAACCTGCGGTGAAGCAGTATCGCGTTGCCGGTCGTATGGCCGGAGTCGCCAAGGGCGTTATTCGCGGGAGGCTTCACCGTTTCACCCACATCGAAAATTGATAGCATGGCCATAAGCGGGGTATCCTTTAGCTTGCCTGTATCGTGCGGTGCGAATCTCTCGACCGTAAGGGTTTCGGCGCAAGCCGGAAAATAGCGCGAACGTGGGGAGACTGAGAGTCCCCATCTCGATATAGGCAACTCAACCTGGCAGCGTGTCAACCAACACCTCGCCTTTCTTACGCTGCAAGTTTGCATCCTTCAGGCTTGACCGGCGATACGACTTCAGAAAAACGGCTTTCCCTGTTGCTGTCTGCTGTAGTACCGCAGCATACCAATTACCTGAAACGTCGGATACAAACAGGGTCATTTGCCCCGTTTCCCTTACGATCAGACGCGCATCGCCAAGGGTAGCCTGCGCAGTCAGGTAACGAGTCCACGCTTCGACAGTGTTGCTCTAGTCCATTTTCAGACTACAGTTTTCACATATTTTTCACACAAAACAAAAAGGCCGCCAAGATGTCGCCATAACTGATTGATTTTATGGTGGGCGGTACTGGGATCGAACCAGTGACCCCTGCCGTGTGAAGGCAGTGCTCTACCGCTGAGCTAACCGCCCGCAAGCCAAGTGCGGGGTCGGAATTATCCGATAGTTTGGGAGGCTCAGTCAATGCGCGGAGAGGGGGTTTTGCCAACCTGCCAAATTGGCAGCGAAATCGGCCTCAATTGATTTGTATCAAGGCGAGCATGTTTTATTAGTAGCAAGCTGGTCGACATCTTAATAGGGGTATTTGTCACCATGCATATCTCAGGTGTTGTGATCCATGCGAGACCCGGCCATATTGCCCAGGCATACGACCAGCTTAGTGGTGTCGAGGGGGTGGAAGTTCATGCCTCAGACCCGGATGGCAAGTTGATCGTGACGATTGAACAGGTCGATGAACAGAATACCGTTGATGCCTTCGAGCGACTTAACCGCTTGCCAGATGTACTTTCCGCCACCATGGTGTACCACCATTTCGAACCAGAAACCGACCCAATCATTCAGCAGAGGAGAATCTAAAAATGGAATTGACTCGTCGTGAATTCGTCAAGCTCAGTGCAGTTTCCGCTACCGCAGCAGCAGCAGGTGTGGCTGTCCCTGGTGTTCACGCAGCGCTGGCTTCTGCTGGTGATGGTGGCGTGCGCTGGGACAAGGGCGTGTGCCGTTTCTGCGGCACAGGTTGCGGGGTGTTGGTCGGCACCAAGGATGGCCGGGTGGTGGCTACGCAGGGTGATCCGGATGCGCCGGTGAACAAGGGGCTGAACTGCATCAAGGGATACTTCCTGTCCAAGATCATGTATGGCAAGGACAGGCTGACCAAACCCATGCTGCGCATGAAGGATGGCAAATTCGACAAGAATGGCGAGTTCGCACCCATTTCCTGGGATCAGGCCTTCGACATCATGGCGGAAAAAGCCAAGGCTGCGCTCAAGGAAAAAGGCCCCAAGGGCATCGGCATGTTCGGTTCAGGCCAGTGGACGGTGTGGGAAGGTTATGCTGCTGCGAAACTGATGAAGGCAGGGTTCCGCTCCAATAACCTCGATCCCAATGCGCGTCACTGCTTGGCCTCGGCTGTGACCGGTTTCATGCGGACATTTGGTATCGATGAGCCGATGGGTTGCTATGACGATGCCGAACACGCCGATGGCTTCGTGCTGTGGGGCGCCAACATGGCCGAAATGCACCCTATTCTGTGGTCGCGGATTACCGACCGTCGCCTGACCGGCAAGGACGTGAGAATTCATGTGCTGTCGACATTTGACCATCGCTCCACCGAGCTGGCGGATAACACGCTGATTTTCAAGCCTCAAAGCGACTTGGCCATTCTCAATTTCATTTGCAATTACATCATCCAGAACAATGCGGTGAACGAGGAATTCGTCAAGAAGAATATCAATTTCAAGAAGGGTGTCACCGACATCGGCTATGGCCTGCGCCCCAAACATCCGCTGGAAGTGGATGCCAAAAACAATGGCTATCCCGGCGCAGATGGCAAGCCCAAGGGCAATCCGAATGATTCCTCTCCGATTACCTTTGATGAGTTCAAGGCATTCGTTGCCGAGTACACCGTGGAAAAAGCAGTCGAGATTTCCGGCGTGCCCAAGGAGCGGTTGATTGAACTGGCCAAACTGTATGCCGATCCAAAAAAGAAGGTGGTGTCATATTGGACGATGGGTTTCAACCAGCACACGCGCGGCACTTGGGTCAACAACATGATCTATAACGTGCACCTGTTGGTTGGCAAGATTTCCGAGCCCGGCAACGGCCCCTTCTCGCTCACCGGTCAACCCTCTGCTTGCGGTACGGCGCGTGAAGTGGGTACTTTTTCCCATCGTCTGCCTGCCGACATGGTGGTGATGAATCCGAAACACCGCGAGGCAACGGAGAAAATCTGGCAACTGCCTGCTGGCGCCATTCCGGACTGGATCGGATCGCACGCGGTCAAACAAAGCCGCGATCTCAAGGATGGTCTGATCAATTTCTATTGGACATCGACCACCAACAACATGCAGGCTGGCCCCAATATCAATGGGGAAACCTACCCTGGCTGGCGCAACCCGGCCAACTTCATTGTGGTTTCCGATGTATATCCAACGGTATCGGCTGTTTCAGCCGACCTGATGCTGCCTTGCGCCATGTGGATGGAAAAGGAAGGCGCGTTCGGTAACGCCGAGCGCCGCACCCAGTTCTGGCGTCAGCAGGTGAAAGCGCCGGGTGAATCCCGTTCCGACTTGTGGCAATTCATGGAGTTTTCCAAGCGCTTCAAGATGGAAGAGGTGTGGACAGCCGAGTTACTGGAGAAAGCGCCGCAATACAAGGGCAAAACCCTGTATGACGTGTTGTTCGCCAATGGCGAGGTCAACAAGTTTCCGCTGACCGAACTGAAAAAAGTCAACGAACACGGCATCAAGAACTACACCAATGATGAGTCGGAAGCCTTTGGCTACTACGTTCAAAAAGGGCTGTTCGAGGAGTATGCCGCTTTTGGTCGCGGTCACGCTCACGATTTGGCCAATTTCGACGTCTATCACAAGTCACGCGGTTTGCGCTGGCCTGTGGTCGATAACAAGGAAACCTTATGGCGCTTCCGTGAGGGCTACGATCCTTATGTCAAAAAAGGCGAGGGCGTCAAATTCTACGGCCATGCCGATGGCAAGGCAGTAATTTTCGCATTGCCTTATCAACCCGCTGCCGAAATGCCGGACAACGAATATGACCTGTGGCTGTGCACTGGACGCGTGCTGGAGCATTGGCATACTGGCTCGATGACGCGGCGCGTGCCGGAGCTGTACAAGGCTGTGCCGGATGCCTGGGTGTTCATGCACCCGGATGATGCCAAGAAGCGCGGTCTGAAGCGTGGCGACAAGGTCAAGGTCATCAGTCGCCGGGGCGAAATCACCACGCTGGTAGAAACACGCGGCCGCAACAAGCCGCCAGTGGGTTTGATATTCGTGCCATTTTTTGACGAGCATCGCTTGGTCAACAAGTTGACGCTGGATGCGACCTGTCCGATTTCGAAGGAAACCGACTTCAAGAAGTGCGCGGCAAAAATCGTCAAAGCGTGATGTAACGAGGCGAGAGCGGTGAAACCCGCTCTCTAAATGAGGATATGGCTGCCATTAGCAATCAACAGTCTCGTCGGCATTTTTTGCTCGACATGGCGAAAACCGCCTGTGGCGTAGGCGCGCTGGGGCTTGGATTAGGTTTATATAGCCGACAAGCGCGCGCGTTGCCACCGGCTGCCATTCGCCCGCCGGGCGCTTTGGGCGAGGCGGATTTTCAAGGTGCTTGTATTCGCTGCGGCTTGTGTGTGCGTGACTGCCCATACGACATCCTTGAATTAGCCAAGCCAGAGGAGGATCTGGCGACGGGCACGCCGTATTTCGTGGCGCGCAATCTGCCTTGTGAGATGTGTGAAGACATTCCGTGCGTCAAAGCCTGCCCGACCGGCGCACTGGATCATCAGCTCACTGACATCAACAAGGCCAAGATGGGTCTGGCGGTGCTGATAGACCAGGAAACCTGCCTGAACTTTCTGGGGCTACGTTGCGATGTGTGTTATCGCGTCTGCCCGGTGATCGACAAGGCAATTACGCTGGATCGCATTCACAACGAGCGCACCGGCAAGCACACCATGTTTCTGCCGGTGGTGCATTCGGAACACTGTACTGGTTGTGGAAAATGCGAGAAGTCCTGCGTGCTGGAGGTGGCTGCGATCAAGGTGTTCCCGGTTCAACTGGCCAAGGGCGAGCTGGGCAAGCATTACCGCCTGGGCTGGGAAGAGAAGAGAAAAGCCGGCAAAAGTCTGGTCGAACCGGAAATCGAACATCAGTACACGCTGCCGGAGGGATACAAATACGAGCAGGGCAGGGGCTTGATACCAGACAGCGGCGGCGAGATGGCTGCGCCGGATGCGCCCCCACAAGCGATGCATGGAGATAAGCTGTGAGTTCGCCCAGGGAAATTGGCGCTGAAGCCGTCACGGCAAAGGGTTGGTTGGGCGCACGCAAATGGTTGTTGCTGCGCCGGATGTCGCAGTTGGGTATTCTGGGGCTGTTTCTGCTGGGGCCGCTGGCCGGGGTCTGGGTGGTTAAAGGCAATTTGTCATATAGCTTGACGCTCGATACCTTGCCGCTGACTGATCCTTATGTGCTGCTTCAGTCCTTGCTGACAGGGCACATGCCGGAAAAACTGGCCTTGATCGGGGTGGCCATCGTGATCGTGTTTTATGCGCTGGTCGGCGGTCGGACTTATTGCTCCTGGGTTTGCCCGGTCAACATGGTGACGGATCTGGCCTCCTGGCTGAGGCGGGTGCTGGGCATCAAAGGCGGCGCGCGCTTCTCGCGGTCTTCCCGCTACTGGATACTGGGCATGACGCTGGTTCTGGCAACCGTCACCGGAACCATCGCATGGGAAATGCTGAATCCTGTTTCCATGTTGCATCGTGGTCTGATTTTTGGCATGGGGTCGGCTTGGGCTCTCATTCTGGCAGTATTTTTGTTCGACCTGTTTGTCAGTCCGGAAGGATGGTGCGGCCACCTCTGTCCGGTAGGCGCCAGCTACAGCCTGATCGGCAAGGTCAGCCTACTGCGAGTCAGCGCCACGCAGCGCGCCGCGTGTAACGATTGCATGGATTGCTACATGGTTTGCCCCGAAGCGCAGATAATCAAGCCCGCCTTGAAGGGGGCTGCGAAGGGAGCAAGTCCGGTCATCCTGTCGGCAAACTGTACGAACTGCGGACGGTGCATCGATGTATGTTCGAAAGATGTATTTGAATATGGTTTGCGATTTGGTCACAAGGCAGAGAAAGACCCTGTTCTGAAACCACCGTTGCAAGTTGCTAACAAGTCGATTGTCTGAATTATTTCAAGAGGAGATGGACCATGAAAAAAACGCTACGGCTCGCCCTGATGGCGCTCGCTACATCCGCTTTTTGCATCACAGTGATTCCGACTGCGATCTCTGCCGATTCTGTCGATTCCGCTGTCAAGTCGATGCGTGGCATTGATACGCAAGCGGCGGACATTGCACCGGAAGAGAAAACCCAGCTTGGCAAGAAACCTGGCTCGCAGAAGACGGTCTCCAGATCGTTCGAGCAGCAACCGCCGGTCATTCCTCATGCCACGGAAAACTTTGACGAAATCACGCTGGAGGAAAACCAGTGCTTGAGTTGTCATGATGTCGGTCAGTACAAGAAAAAGAACGCACCTAAAATTGGCGATAGCCATTTTAGAAACCAACAGACGGGCGAAGTCATGAAACAAATGTCCAGCGCCCGGCATAACTGCGTGCAATGCCATGTGCCGCAGGTGGATGCGCCGCCTTTGGTGGAAAACACATTTCAGACAGTGAAAGCAACAAAAAAGAAATAACTCCGCTTGCATGTAACAAAAAACGGCTCAACAGAAGCCGTTTTTTGTTAACATTCCAGACTTTGTTGTCTTCTATGCGCAAGGTGCTGAATGAAATCCATCCCGTTATTGGTTGGCGCTACGCTGACCGTACTTACCCTGGTTTCGACCCACGCTGCTGAAAAGCCTGCGGCGGGTGTTTCGGTCGAACAAAGACTCCAGAGCATCATGCAAGACACCGGACAGAAGGATGCCGCCATCAAGGCAGGAAAGAAAGTGGCCTCGTTCTGTGCCAATTGCCATGGGAATGGTGGGACGAGTATCTTACCCGAGATCCCCAATCTGGCTGGGCAGAACCCGGCTTACTTGCTGGTGCAGGTTGACAAATTCAAGGATGGGCGGCGGCGCAACGATTTCATGCAGGGCATGATCAAGGCGCTGAGTGATGAAGAGAAAGTCAGTGTGGTGGTGTATTACAGTCACCAGGAGGTCAAGCCGCACAGTTCCTCGGATTCCGCGCAAGCCAAGCGTGGTGGAGAGCTGTACTTCAAAATCTGCCAGCGTTGTCATGGCGAGCAAGGGCGCGGTAATGAAAAAATTGCCCGGATCGCAGGCCAACAATCTGTCTATCTGACCAGCACCCTCAAGCATTATCGCGATGGGACGGGCGAGCGGACAGATCCACTGATGAGCGCCAATACCAAGAAACTCACCGATGCCGATATTGGCGCATTGGTGGCCTACGTTTCGTCGATGAAATAATTTCCAATTGGCGAGTTGATCGGCTCCGACCGGTGTATCATGAATATTAGAGTATTCTAATATTCATGTTCATGAAGGGATCGGCGATGGACGTTCAGGACAAACAGGCGCTTGCCGAGCAGGCGTATGAAAAAGCCCTCAAGTACGAGCTGGATTTTGGCTGCTGCCCACAGTGCGTGCTGGCCGCCGTTCAGGAAACAGTCGGGATCGTTGATGATGCCACGATCAAGGCCAGTCATGGCCTGTCCGGTGGCGGCGGTCTGGTTGGACTGGGCGCATGCGGGGCGCTGACCGGTGGTTTGATGGCACTTTCGGCCAAGTATGGCCGGGACCGCGACCATTTGGATAAAGGCCGCTACATCAACAACTTCAAGAAAAATCGCGAGCTGGTCGAAAAATTCCGCCAGGAATTTGGTGGCGTGACCTGTGAAGAACTTCAGAAGCAATTTACCGGGAAAACCTACGATATGTGGAAGGCCGATGAATACAAGGCGTTCAACGATGCACGAGGAAACCAGTGCGCTCATGCGACCGGCACGGTGACTCGGTGGGTTGTGGAGATGCTTTAAAGAACCATATTTGAACCACGGGGTGCACGGGGATCACGGGGAAAGCCATGGGGTTTGGCGCTTGACATGGCTCACCCATTTGGTGAGAGGGGGAAATCGTGTAACACATTGATTTTGGCTCTTTTCGCAAATCGTGTTGGTAGCTCACGTAGTGAGCCACGCATAGCCAATACTGGTTGTCATGGCGCAGTTGCGCCGAGACATCCAGGAGTGGGAAATGAGGAAGCCAGAGTTGAACCGAATCACGGCGGCG
>JAUYFQ010000088.1 GCA_030690895.1 Sulfuricellaceae bacterium | reverse complement strand
CACCGCCATGGGCGAAGTCGAGAATGAAGCCATGGGCTTCGCGCTGGGCGCGGTTGACTACATTGCCAAACCCTTCAACAGCGCCGTGGTCAAGGCTCGCGTCGGCGTACACATGAAGCTGAAACGAAACGGCGACATGCTGGAGAACCTGGCGTCGATGGATACGCTGACCGAAGTTCCCAATCGCCGTGCTTTTGATCAGACACGCAAGCAGGAGTGGGCGCGCAGTTTGCGCGATGGTCTGCCGATCTCGTTTGTCATGATCGATATCGACATGTTCAAGCAGTTCAACGACAACTACGGCCATGGTGCGGGCGATGAGTGCCTGACGCGGATTGCCAAGGCGCTGAACGGCTGCGTGCAACGGCCCGGCGACCTTCTGGCGCGCTATGGCGGCGAGGAATTTGCCGCCATTTTGATCAATACCCCGGAGGATGGCGCCCTGAGCATGGCAGAGGTGTTTCACGCTGCGGTAGCGGCGCTGCAAATACCTCATGCTTTTTCAGCAGCGGCGCCCCATGTGACCATCAGTATTGGCACCGCGACGGCCACTCCTTCTGCACAACTGACGCCGGAAATGCTCTCCGAAGCGGCCGACAAGATGCTCTATCTGGCAAAGGACTCCGGTCGAAACACGACCCGGTGCACACGGATTTAGTGTTTGAAAGGCGTAAGGGGAAATGGGTGATGGGGATGGTCGGAAGATTTTCATCACTCATCACTCATCACTCATCACTCATCTCCCGCGCCGAGTAGCGATCCAGCGCCGTGATTTTTCTGATGGACTGCTTCTCGGCTATCCCTTGCTGGGCAATTTTTTGCCAAGCGGCTTCGGCGCCAGCTTGATCAGTGTAGTCCTTGTACCAGCTTGCAGACCGCTCCTTGCCGCACCAGCGGTAGCCCATCTCGCGATAACGATCGTTCTGGTAGCGGGCAGGATTGGCAAAATGACGCCACGCGCCTTTTCCTGAAGCATCCAGCAGCGCCTGCATGACGGGCTTGTCCGACTGGGGAAGGGGTTTGGATAGAACTTCCAGACCGGCGAAACAATCCGTCACTGCCCGGTGGCCGTCGAAGAAGAAACCGAACTTGTAAGCCAGGTAGTCCAGCTTGGCGCTCGAAATACCCTGTCCCGCCCAGTCGACATCCTTGAAGCTGCATGCCCAGGGCTTATCGGCAAAGAAGGGGAAACGCTTTTCCAGGCGCGGGCGGTCGAAACCGGCATTATGGGCAATGATTAGACTGGCATCCGAGACCAGCGCGGCGATGGCCTGATCGTCGAAGGCCTGCCCTTGCACATCCTCGTCCCGTATCCCGGTCAAATCTCGAATAACTTTAGTCAGCGGTTTGCCGGGGTCCTCGAATGCCGAATAGCCATGTTGCGGCTCGGCCACGCTCAACATGACACCGCTATCTGCCTCGTAAACAAAGCGAACCAGGCCAATCTCGATGATTTTATCCTGAATATCAAGTCCTTCGGTCTCGCAGTCAATATACACGCCGATCAGCGGATGAGCCGGCGCCTGTGCGCTGAAGAATTGGTGGCTTTTCAGCCGTCGCAAAACCCGAAAGTCGTCGGAGCCGGATAAAAAGGCGGCAGCCGATTCATGATCCAGCAAGGGCGCCTTTGCCTTGGTCGTCCGGCGGGGATTGGAAGGAAGGCTTGCTTCAGGATGAAGTACCTCATTTTCGCCACAGATTAAATCCAGCACCAGTTGCAGGGATGGGTCTGCCTTGCCTCGTTTCATTCAGTGCCCTTATAGAGTCAGCCATCAAACATTGGAAACCGGGTCAATAATATCGTTCTCGTTTCCTCGTTGCAGGCGCCCGAGCGCTTCGATCAACTGACCGCTCAAACTTTCCAGGTCGGCAACACGACTACGCGCCTGTTCAACTTCTCCTGCGACCAAGTGCTGGTGGATGACTTGACCAAGATCGTGCACGGCCCGGTGGACTTGGTCCACCTCGGCCATTTGCCGGTATTTTCCGTAACGGTTCCGACCACGGTGTTCAAGCCAGCGCCCGAACTCGCATCGAGTGGGATCATTGATTGCCTCAATCGGCGTGATCAGGTTTTTGCCTGTGGTTGCGTCAACCAGATTCTTGACCCAGCAGCGGTGTTCGAATTCGGCCAGTAGCAGCGGAAAATCCTGCGAGCCCAGTCTGACGTTCGCCCAGGACAGCCAGCTTGCTGGCGTGCGGTAACTCCTGAGCCAGCCGGGTATCTGGTCAGCGGGCATGGGTCTGGCGATCATGAACCCTTGGCCCTCCTCGCATCCCAGGCGCACCAGCAGTTCACCCTGCTCCATCGTCTCGATGCCTTCTGCGACCAGTTCGCATTGAAAGGCGCCGGCCAGACCAATCACCGCCTCAATGATGGCAAGACTGGAACGCGAGGTCAGCATGCCATTGACGAAGCTGCGGTCGATCTTGAGCGTATCAGCGGGAAGTCGCTGCAGATAGCTCAAGGAGGAATACCCCGTACCGAAATCATCCAGCGCAAAGCGCACACCCAGACGGTGACAGCGACTGATCACATCGACCACGTGACGCGTGTCCTCTATATCGGCCGATTCGAGAATTTCCAGTTCCAGTCCCCCTTTCATGCGATCGGGAAATTCCGCCAGCAAGTTCTCCAGAAAAATCATGAAACGCGGGTCGAGGAACTGCCGCGCAGCAACATTGACGCTGACCGCAAGCGCTATCCCTTCCGCCTGCCAGCGCTGCTGTTGATTCAAGGCCTCGCGCAGCGCCCAGGCGCCTATCATGCAGATCAGGTCGTCGTGTTCGATAACCGGCAGGAATAACCCGGGAAGCAGCAAGCCCTTGTCCGGGTGCTGCCAGCGCAGCAATGCCTCGACGCCATCGACTCTCTGCTCGCGCAGGCGAACGCGGGGTTGGTAGTGCAGCACCAGTTCCTGCCGCTGCAAAACCTGTTTCACGCGTTCCCGCAACTGGAAACGATCCTGCTTCAGTTTCGCATAATCCGTGTCGAACATATTGTAACGGTTGCGCCCGTCCTGCTTGGCTCGATACATCGCCTGATCCGCGTGCTGGATCAGCATGTCTGCGTCGGCATCGTCAAAAGGGTAGACCGTGACGCCAATGCTGGTGGAAATCCGCACCTGTTGCCCCGCCAGCAGGTATGGGTCGGAAACCGTGACGAGAATGCGCTGCAAGGCGCCATCCAGCTCTTCAATATCCTTGATGTCGTGCAACAACAGAACGAACTCGTCGCCGCCAAGCCGGGCAACCGTATCGCCCGCGCGCAAATCCGCCGTCAACCGCCATGCAACCTCGCGCAGCAACGCATCGCCGATATCGTGGCCCAGCGTATCATTGACGGCCTTGAAACCGTCCAGATCGAGGAAGCAAATGGCCAGCAGCTGGTCGTTTCGCTTGGCCTGCGAAAGCCCATGTCCAAGCCGGTCAGCCAACAACCCACGGTTGGGCAGGCCGGTCAACACATCGAAGCTGGCGAGCTTCTCGAAATTGCTTCGCTGCTCGGTCAGCGCGCGATTAAGCCGGAAGAAACGCTGCACGAAATAACCCAGCAACACCAGGATCGCGATCAACACCAGCATGACCGACACGCTGTACTGGCGAAGCCACTCCCTCAGGCTGAGTTCTTTCTCCCCATCGTAAGGCGGCGCGTGCATCATCTTCATGAGCTTGTGTACTGGTTCATACGACAGCGGGACAGCCCAGCCATAATATTGCCCTTGTTTGGCCACCTCCCCGCCATGAGGGAGGCTGAGCAAGGCAATGGTGATCTGATTGGCCAGTCCTTCGTCAATATGCGGCAAGGCGGCAAACGCCCACTCGGGATACAGCGCAGTAGAGACCATGTAGGGAAATTTGTCATGCTTCTTGAGCGCGATGCCTTGAAAATCCCCCAGCCGGATTTGTCCGGCTTCAGCCATGGACTCCAGCAGACCCGCACGAATAAACCCGACATCGGCTCTGCCTTCCGCCACTGCTGCAACAATATTTTCCATGGGGAGCCCGACAAAAACCGGCTTGATCTCCGCAGGTTCCAAACCGGCCTGAACCAGCTCGAATAACTGCATCTGGTAAGCGCCAAAAGCCTGGGGAGAGGCGGCAGCAACGCGGTGACCTTTGAGATCAGTCAATGTGGAGCCAAACCGGGCATCCGCGCGTTTGAAGATCAACCCGCCGAACTCCTTTAGAGGCTGACGCTCATTCCCCTTCAATAGCGTCGCGTTGCGTGTAACGTGGTAGCGCGCTTCAAGAACCACATAATTTTCTGGATTGGTCAGGACAAAATCAAGCTCGCGGCGAGCGACGGCCGGTTCAACTTCTTCCAGAAAAAGGGGCAAGACCCGCACCCGGTAACCCGACGGCAGCGCACGCGACAAATAGTCCGCCGTTGCCTGCCATTCGGATATGGCGCGATCCTTGCCGCGATAGGCCAGGACGCCCAGCGTCAGGTCTTGACTAACCTCGACGGCCCAGGCCACCGATGAAAGCAGCATAAAAAATGGAAAAGCCAGCCGTGCGACATACCTGCCGACTACGCCCGCCATACCTGGAAAAACAGGCCTGATTTGCGACCTCATTCTGCGCATGAAGTACTGCACAGCCTCTCCTTGAATACGTTCCGAGTCAATTCTAACCCTAAAACACAGGAATCACGGCTGTTTACTGCCCGCAGGCAGATTGATCAATGGCGCCACATTCATGTTGGCCGGCACCACCACGGTATTGGTGTTCCCATTTTCTGCAAATTTGTGCAGGGCAAGGTTAGCCTCATGCTGGAGATATTCACGCGTCAGCGACTGGTTGATGATCTGGTTTGACTCGGCAATTCCCCTGGCTTCGGTAATTTTCACCTCGGCTTCTTTCTGGGCGATATCGACCTGGATTTTCATGGCCTCCAGTTTCTTCTGGTTGGACACGGCCAGACGAATCGATTCCTCGATAGCGGGATCAGTGGTAATCGATCGCAGAATCACACGGGAAATCTGAAACACGCCCTTGTCGTTACGATCCAGTTCAGCCTGAAGGTTGTTCTTGATCAAAATCGAAATCTCGTCGCGCCGGGTATGCACCACCAGGCTGTCGATTTTCGAGACTTCCTCATAGGTGATATTCCGGCTGATGCTGAACACCAGGTTATAGGCCGGGCGCCAGAAATTTTCCTCCGGCAGGTGCGTCGACTGGCTGGCATATTTGCTGATGATCTCGGCCACTTTCTCCGGCATGACGTGGTAGTACACGGTGACATCCATGTCACGCAGACTGAGGTTATCCTTGGCCTTGGGCGTCATATCGTTGAGCTCGACCGCAATCTCCTTGGCCGAGAACTGCTCGACCCGGGTAATGGCCGGCAACGCCAGAAACATGCCCGGCTGAACCTCATCCTGATTCACTTTACCCAGTGTCGTGCGCACGCCGACATTCCCGGTTTCGATCACCCCAACCAGACTGAACAGAAAAAACCCGCCAAAAATCAAAATCGGGATCAGAACTACCAGCTTCCACCTACCACCACTCGATCCTGAATTCATGGCAACCCCCTCTTTTTTTGGTCCGAAAACACCCATTTTGATCTCCCCCTCATTCCCAGTTTCGATTCTTAAGAGTCGGCCATCAAATATTGAAGACTCCATGTAGGTCAGCCTTCAGGCCGTCTACTCGAATCAATATCGGCCTGAAGGCCGACCTACAAATATTTAATGGCCACGTTAACGTTAACACAGAGGTATTTTATGCCTTTACTTAACTGGCAAGGGGGATGTTTGAACGCATTGCTAAAAACCGTATTTGAACCACGGGGCACACGGGGATCACGGGGAAAGCCATGGGGTTTGGCGCTTGACATGGCTCACCCATTTGGCGATAGGGGAAAATCGTGTAACACATTGATTTTGCCCCGTGATCCCCGTGCACCCCGTGGTTAACTGAGTTTTACAGGGTGATTGATTAACTCACTTTCTGCTTACAAAAACCGGAACAAAGCGTAGCATCTCTGGTTTCTGAACAGGGGTAATTTGGATAATCCATATGGAAGTACGGCTTCCTGCTGCTGAGTCCACGCTACTCATCGTAGATGACATGCCGGAGAACCTGGCTGTGCTCGGTGGTTTGTTGCGTGACGCAGGCTACCCGGTCAGGGCTGCCAACTCAGGCACCGTCGCCCTGCGTTATGCCATGCAGGCGCCCCGCCCCGCGCTCATTCTGCTTGACGTGATGATGCCGGATATAGATGGTTACGCGGTTCTCGAACGGCTGCGCGCCGACCCGGCCAGCCGCGACATTCCGGTCATCTTTCTCACCGCGCTCGCCGATGTTGATGATGAGCGGCGCGGCCTCGAACTAGGCGCTGCCGACTACATCGCAAAACCCTACCATCCGCCTATCGTGCTGGCCCGCGTCAGGACCCAGCTCGAACTCAAGCGCGCGCGCGACTGGCTCAAGGATCAAAATGCCTTTCTCGAAGCCGAGATCGCCCGGCGCATGGCCGAGAATGAGCGGGTCCAGACCGTCAGCATCATGGCGCTGGCCAACCTCGCCGAGACCCGCGACCCAGAAACCGGCAACCACATCCTGCGCACCCAGACCTACGTGCGCCTGCTGGCGACACGGCTCAAAAACCATCCGCGCTTCGCCGCCTTTCTCTCCGGGCGCAACATCGAATTCCTGACGCGCTCCGCACCGCTGCACGACATCGGCAAGGTCGGCATCCCCGATTGCATCCTGCTCAAACCCGGCAGTCTCACGACGGCGGAGTGGGCCGTCATGAAGACCCACGCCAAACTTGGTGCAGACGCCATCGAGCGCGCCGAGAGTGCTACCGGAGAACCGCTGCCCTTTCTCCTGCTGGCCAAGGAAATCGCTCAGTGGCATCACGAAAGATGGGACGGCGGCGGCTACCCGGACGGCCTGGCGGGCGAGAATATCCCCCCTGCCGCTCGCCTCATGGCCGTCGCGGATGTCTTCGACGCCCTGATTTCGTGGCGGGTTTACAAGGAACCCATGTCTTACGAGGAAGCCCGGGGCGTCATCGCCGCTGGACACGGCGCGCACTTCGATCCCGATATTGCCGATGCATTCCTCGCCGGCTTCGACGAATTCGTGGCTATCGCCGAGAGCCATCGGAATGCCGCCGATGCATAGCGTTCGTTAAAAACCGTATTTGAACCACGGGGATCACGGGGAAAGCCATGGGGTTTGGCGCTTGACATGGCTCACCCATTTGGTGATAGGGAAAAATCGTGTAACACATGGATTTTGCCCCGTGATCCCCGTGTCGCCTAGAGGCGCCTACTTTTGGTCCCCGTGGTTAACTGAGTTTTACAGGTTAAAACAGGAAGAAAAACCGCCATGTTCAAAGTGATTGCCCTGTTCGCCGCAGCGCTGTATACCACTACGCCCGCCGCCGAAACGCTGGTCTTCGCCGCCCAGCCGATGGAGAACCACGAGACTGCCGCCGCCCAGTGGAAGCCCATGCTCGGTTATCTCGAAAAATCCCTGGACGTCACGCTGCGCATCGAATATTCGACAAGCTATGATGAGATCCTGGATAAATTCCGAAACGGCAAGATCGACCTGGCCTACTTGGGGCCGCTGCCCTATATCACCCTCAAGGATAAATTTCCGCAGGCGACGCCCGTCGTCCATTTCAAGGAAAAAGACGGCAAGGCGTCCTACACCTGCGCCATCATTGCGCTCACCGACGCCCGACTGACCATGAAGGCCATCAAGGGCCGGACGGTTGCCCTGACCCAGCCGCTCTCCACCTGCGGCTATTTTTCCACCGATGGCCTGCTGCGCCAGGCGGGCGTTTCCCTGGAGCAGAACCGGTATCGCTACCTCGATCGACATGACGAAGTGGCGCTGGCGGTCGCGCGCGGCGAATTCGATGCGGGCGGACTGAAAACCGCCATCGGCAAAAAATATACGCATCTGGGTCTGGCCGTGATTGCGGAAACCGATCCGCTGCCCGGCTTCGCCCTGATAGCGAATGCCGCCAGGGTCGATGGCGCGCGCATCGCCAGGATTCGGCAAGTGCTGGAATCGGCCAACACCATAATGCGCGGCGCTTGGGGCGACAATGCCCGCCATGGCGTCGTTGCAGCCGAAGACGTCGATTATGCTGCGCTGCGCAAGCTGCGTGGCCGCGCCGATATTCCCGCCCGAGGGAATTTCTGATGTCTCTGATGCCTCCATCGTCTCTTTTCCGTCACGCACTATCCGGATGCCATTCATGCCGGGGGGTGGGATTGCTGCTTGTCATCGCCTGGGCGCTGACAGCCTTCTTTCTGCATGGCAACTGGAAGGAAAAGGAGCGCCAAATTTTCGCGCAAGATACTGCTGTGCTCGACACCGCCTACCTCGCCAGCATCGAAGCATACCGGCTGATGTCTTCAACCCTCGCGGACGAAGTCGTGCGCACGCCGGAGTTGATCGAAATTTTCGCACGCGGGATGCGCGGCGATGAAAGCGCGCGTGGCCAGCTATATCGCAGGCTCGCCAATACCTACGAACGCCTTAAACAGCAAGGCATTCGTCAATTTCAGTTTCATACCGCCGAATCCGTGAGTTATCTGCGTTTTCACGCGCCAGACAAGTTTGGCGACCCGCTAATCGCGATCCGACCCACGGTACGAATAAGCAACGAGGAGCGGCGCGCTGTTTATGGCTTTGAGGCCGGGCGCGTGGTCTCCGGCTTCCGCTACGTTTATCCGCTGTCCAACGGCAGCGAGCATCTGGGCAGCGTCGAAATCAGCACCTCCTTTCGGACGATACGAAACGCCATGGAACGCGTGGATCCGACCCGGCACTATGCCTTCGTGCTACGTCGCGACAAGGTCGATCTGGCCATATTCGCGGAACAGCGCCACATCTTGAGCACGTCACCCATCTCTCCTGCATTTCTGATCGAGGACCCACAACTTCAACTGCCCGATTCCGCGCCCAGTTCCCCCGAGATGCGCGCCATTGACTCGCTGCTGGCCGCGCAAGCCGGAGTAAGCGAGCGGATGGCGGTTGGCGAGACCTTCAGTCAGGCGGTAATTTATGATGACGGCGACTGGCTGGTCAGCTTTCACCCGGTCAAGGATGTGCTGGGCGAAGGGGCTGGCTATGTCATTTCCTACCGTCCTGCACCCGTTGTCGGCACGCTGCGGCAGGATTTCCTTGTCGGCTTGGCCTTCGTTTCTCTGGCGTTCGGCTTGCTGATCTGGGGCGGCTTGCGCCTGCTCGGCGCACGCGCAGCGCTGCAGCAGGAGAAAGTGCAACTGGCCGCAATCACCGACACGATTGCCGACGGCATCGACGTCAAGGATGCAAATGGCTTGATTACTTTTGTGAACCCGGCTTTCACGGATATGCTGGGCTACCAGGCGGAGGACGTGCTCGGTCGCGTCGGCCACGATGTCTTTCATGCCCATAAGGAGGATGACGGCAATGATCGCGTGCCGCAGGAGCGCTGCCCGATTTATTCCGTGGTGCATCAGGGCGGCGCTTATTTCGGCGAGACATGGTTCCGCACCAAGGATGGCCGCCTGCTGCCGGTGGAAGTCGCCAGCCAGCCGATTCTGGACGATGCAGGCCGCCCCACTGGTGGTTCAGTGACGGCCTTCCGCAACATCTCCGAGAAGAAACGGATTGGCGAGGAGCTCGACCGGCACCGCAACCACCTCGAAGAACTGGTGCTGTTACGCACAACCGAGCTGATCATCGCCAAGACCCAGGCCGAAGCCGCCAACCGGGCCAAGAGCGCCTTCCTCGCCAACATGAGCCACGAAATCCGCACGCCGATGAACGCCATCCTCGGCCTCACCCATCTGCTACGACGCGCCGGCGCCGCGCCGGAACAGGCCGACCGGCTCGACAAGATCGACAGCGCCGGACGGCATCTGCTCGCCATCATCAACGACATTCTCGATCTGTCAAAAATCGAGGCGGGCAAACTGCATCTCGAACACAGCGACTTCGCCCTCAGCGCAGTGCTCGACCATGTGCGCTCGATGATTGCTGATGCGGCACAGGCCAAGGGACTCCGCATCGACATGGATGAAGACCATGTCCCTCTATGGCTCTCCGGCGACCCTACCCGGCTGCGTCAGGCTCTCCTCAACTACGCCGCCAACGCCGTCAAATTTACCGAGCAGGGCAGCATCGGCCTGCGCGCCATGCTGCTCGAAGACCATGGGGACGACCTGCTGGTGCGCTTTGAAGTTGTGGACACCGGTATCGGCATCGCCCCGGAAAAGCTGCCCAGCTTGTTCCAGCCCTTCGAGCAAGCCGATACATCCACCACGCGAAAATACGGCGGCACTGGCCTGGGCCTCGCCATCACACGGCATCTGGCGCAGATCATGGGCGGCGAAGCCGGGGCAAAGAGCACGCCAGGTGTTGGCAGCACCTTCTGGTTCACCGCCCGCCTGAAGCGAGGCCACGGCATCACGCCCGCCGTAACAACAACAAACACGACCGATGCCGAGACGCAACTGCGCCTGCGCCACGTCGGCCAGCGGCTCTTGCTGGCCGAGGACAACCCCATCAACCGCGAAGTGGCGCTGGAACTGCTGCATGGCGTGGGACTGGCAGTGGACACGGCGGAAGACGGCAGTGAAGCGCTGGAGAAAGCGCGGCATCACCCCTATGATCTGATCCTGATGGACATGCAGATGCCCCATATGGACGGCCTGGAAGCCGCCCGCGCCATCCGCATTCTGCCGCACCGGCGGGATACGCCCATCCTGGCGATGACAGCCAATGCCTTCGACGAGGATCGGCGCGCCTGCGAAGCCGCAGGAATGAATGACTTCGTCGCCAAGCCGGTAGAGCCGGACACCCTTTACAACGCCCTGCTCAAATGGTTGCCGAAACCGGGTGCATTGGACAGTGTTGGCGCCGTTCGCCCCGAGCCCTTCGACTTCGCTCAGGACGAACGGGATGGCGGGGCCGAGTTGCAGCAGCGTCTAATGGAGATTCCCGGCATCGACCTGGCGTGCGGTTTGGCCATGATGCACGGCAATTCAACGAAATATATCCAGTTGCTGAACTTGTTCGCCGATAGCCACGAAAAGGACGCAGCACGCCTGACATCCGGTCTGGCGGCTGATGACCAGGAGGAAATCAGGCAAGTAGCGCACGCCTTGAAAGGCTCAGCTGGCAATCTGGGCGCGACGGTGATGCAAGAAACCGCCGCCGCGCTCGATGCGGCTATCCGCCGGGAGGCTAAAGTCGCTGAAATTGAACGTCTCCGCGCAACGCTGGGCGCAGAGCTGTCGGCACTGATAGTCGCCATCCGCCTGTTGCCGCCAGACCTGCTGCCGTCAACGCCAGTCGTTCCTGAACATCTGGGGGCGACACTCGATCGGCTGGACGCGTTGCTGTCCACCGGTGACATGGCTGCTGGCGATCTGGTGCGGGACATGGATGCACTTATCCGCACCGGGCTGGGCACGTTGACGGCGGTGGCGCTACGCACTCGCATTGATGCCTTCGACTACGAGGCGGCGCTGGAACTCTTGCGCAAGGCCAGGGGGACATGATTTAGATCGTAATCGTTTGAAGAATCACTCGATCTGCGGTACTGTTCGAGAATTAAAAGCAGGGGGTGAAATGCGTAAAGAAAGCATGATGCGTTATCTTCCAACCGTTGAACACGCGGCCATTGATGAGGTGTTGGCGAGTTGGCAGGCGCTTTATCCGGCACTGGGCGTGTACGCCTTGCTGCCTGAGGCAGAGAAACAGGGCGTTGCCGTACTACAGGCTGTCTGCGCGCGCCGGGAGATTCCCCTGGTGGGCGGGATATTCCCCGATTTGGTCAAGGATGGCGAATTTTGCAGTGGCGGTGTCTGGCTGCTATGTTTTGCCGAAATGCCTTATTACTCGCTGCGCGAAAACCTGCCAACGGATACCGTAGGCGCAGAGCGAGCAGCAGAGAATATTGCCGCTGAAATTCGCTTGGAACTGAAACATACGCTTGATGTCACCCTGTTCATGCTGTTCGATGCCATGGTGCCCAACATCAGCACGCTACTGGATAACATCTACCTGCATCTGGCCAACCGCGTGCATTACGCAGGAGGTAATGCCGGCAGCGAATCGTTCCAGCCCATGCCTTGCCTGTTTGATGGCCAGCGCGTCGTGCAGAACGGCGTGCTGCTGATGCTGCTGAAGCCGCATCACGGCGCGATTGTGGAACATGGCTACCATGCGCCGGAGCGCACCGTGTATGCCACGTCCACGCATGGCAATCGCATCAGTCAGATCGACTGGCGTCCTGCCTTCGAGGTGTATCAGGAACTGGTGCGCGCGCAGTACGGCGTGGAGATCACGGCGGAGAATTTTTACCAGCACGCAGTGCATTTCCCTTTCGGCATCATTCGCGCCAACCATCATGTGGTGGTGCGCATCCCGGTCATGCTGGCCGAAGATGGCTCGCTATTCTGCGTGGGCGAGGTGCCGGCAAACGCGATGCTGGCTCTGCTTGAAACCCCCTCGGTGGATACAAATGAGACCTTGCGCGTGCTGATGGATGGTTTGATCTCGCTCGACGGCGAACCGGCGGGTTCCGAGTTGCTATTGCTCTACTGCGCTGGACGGCGCATGCATTTGGGGATGGAAGCGGCGACTGTCGAATTGCAGGAATTTGCCGCACGCACGCAGGCTGCGCAAATTGCCGGTGCGTTGTCGCTCGGTGAGATCGGCGGATCAACGGTGCATGGCTATCCACTGTTCCACAATGCCACGCTGGTGGCATCGTGCTGGCACAAAAAATCGGCGTAGAGCGTGCAACACGAATATATCCTGCCGATTTTGTATGATCTTGCCGTCACCATTGGCGGCGAGATCAGTCTTAAGCCCTTGCTCACCCGCACCTTGCAGCGCCTGCTCTACTACACCTCTTTTCCGGCGGGTTTTATTTGTCTGGATGCGCCGCATTGCGAAGGGTCGAGCGACAAAATAATCACCCGGATCGATGCGGCGGTTGGCGATTATGACCTTGTTAATCTGGTTGGTGAACAGGTCGCTTTTCCGCAGGCGCTGCTCTGCGGACCTGCCGAGTGCAAGACAGAAGAGGCGGTGTTGCTGGCAGGGCTGACAAGCGCACATACTCACTACAAATCCTATCTCAGATTGCCCATTGAAGGTTGTGGCGTGATAGTGCTGCTCGCGCCAAATTTGCCGGAAACCACGCTTCCCCTGACATACATGCTCCAGCCAGTCATGGCGCATTTGGCCAAGGCTTTGTTGTTATGCCGCAGCAATGATGCCTACACCAACGGGTTGATCGCGGAACGGAACCTGTTGGCAGAAGCGTTTGATAGTAGCTATTCGGGCGTGGTGCTGACTGATGCCGACGCGAACATTATCGAAATCAACCCGGCATTCACGCGGATTACCGGCTACTCGATCGATGAGATTCGCGGGAAAAATCCGCGCCTGCTGGCTTCCGGTCGGCATGACCGCAACTTTTACCTCGAACTGTGGCGCGAAATCGTAGCCGACGGGCGCTGGCAGGGCGAAATTTGGAACCGCTGCAAGAATGGCGAGGTGTATCTGGAGTGGTTGAGCATCAATTCGGTAAAGGACAAAACCGGCCGGGTGGTCAATTATGTCGGGATACTTTCCGACATCAGCAAGCAAAAAAATGACGAGGAGAAAATCCACCAGCTTTCTTTTTACGATTCGCTGACTGATTTGCCCAACCGCCGCTATCTGCTTGAGCGCCTGCAGCAGGCCATGGCGATTGGCGCACGCAGCAAACAATACGGTGCGGTGCTGTTGGTTGACCTGGACAACTTCAAAACCCTCTGCGATACCAAAGGTCATGACATTGGCGACAAACTGCTGATCGAGGTCGCCCAGCGCCTGGCATCATGCGTGAATAATGAATATTTGGTGGCGCGTCTGGGCGGTGATGAATTCGTGATCATGCTGGAAACACTCAGCCTCGATGCCAGCGAGGCAGTCGCACAATCAGAAGTGGTTGCGGAGAAAATCCATTCGGCCTTGAATCAGCCTTATCGGCTCAATGAACATGGCTACCACGGTACGCCGAGCATCGGCATCGTTCAATTCTGCGGCCATCAGGACAGTCTCGATGACGTGCTCAAGCACGCAGACACCGCCATGTATCAAGCCAAGAAGGCGGGACGAAATGCTATCCGCTTTTATGACCCCGCGATACAGGCTGCTATCGAGGCACGCGCTGATCTGGAAACCGAATTGCGCCTGGCGCTCGATAATCAGCAATTCTGCCTGCATTACCAAATCCAGGTGAACGACCTGAGCCGCCCAGTAGGTGCAGAAGCGCTGCTGCGCTGGGCGCACCCGGAACGCGGCCTGATTTCTCCCGCGCAATTCATCCCCTTGTGCGAAGAAACAGGGCTCATCGCGCCGATCGGATTATGGGTGCTGCAAACCGCGTGCGCGCAACTCAGGGCGTGGCAAGATGGCGTGTTAACCCGTGAGCTGGTGCTGGCTGTCAACGTCAGCGCCAAGCAATTTCGTCAGGCAGACTTCGTCTCGCGGGTGCGACAGGTGTTGCAGGAAAGCGCGGCAAAACCTTCACGCCTGAAGCTGGAACTGACAGAAAGCATGGTGCTTGAAAATGTTGAAGACACCATCAGCAAGATGCAGGAACTAAAAAATCTTGGCGTAGGCTTCGCAATGGACGATTTCGGCACGGGTTATTCGTCGCTGCAATATCTCAAGCGACTACCGCTGGACCAGATCAAGATTGACCAATCGTTTGTGCGTGACATCGCTACCGACCCAAATGATGCCGTCATCGTACATACCATCATTGCGATGACTCAGACACTCGGTTTTAACGTGATCGCGGAAGGTGTGGAAACCGAGGCGCAACACCGCTTTCTAAGCCAATGTGGCTGCCATGCTTTCCAGGGTTATCTGTTCAGCAAACCTGTGCCGCTTGGGCAGTTCGAGACATTGCTTCACAAACCAGATGCACCAAGGTGATCCACTGACATAGCCATGCTGCACCAGTTTTTTGCATCAACCGCCCCATTCTCTCGAATACAAAATCCATCGCCTTGATTATTCAGCATTAAATTACAGGCACAAGAATTGCTACCTAGCAGTGAATCGTTACGAATTCACTGTAGAGGATCAGGCATGCTGTTTGGACGTCAACAAAAAAACCCCATCAAGATCGCGGACAAGGGCGTGGTGGAGTGGAAATACACCACCTGCGGTTATTGCTCTACCGGTTGCTCCATCGAAGTCGGCCTGAACCGGGGCGGCGAGGCCGTCGCTTCACGCGGGGTGGCGGGGGCGGATGTCAATCGCGGCAAGCTGTGCATCAAGGGGATTTTCGAGCACGAGTTGTTTGAAAGCGCGGGGCGCGGCAATGTGCCGCTGGTGCGCGACTCGCGCCTGGACGAATTCCGCGAAACCAACTGGGATGGCGCCATGGATCATGTGGCGGCAGGCATCAAGAAAATTCAGGCCGAACACGGGCGCGATGCATTTGCCATCGTGTCCACCGGCCAGATCATGACGGAAGAGTTTTACACCCTGGGCAAACTGGCGCGCGGGGTGATCGGCACCAACAATTACGACGGCAACACCACGCTATGCATGGCCTCGGCAGTCTCCGGCTACAAACGCTCCTTCGGCAGCGATGGTCCGCCGGGGTGTTATGAGGATTTCGACCACACCGAATGTTTGCTGGCTTTTGGCTCGAATTTGCCGGAGCAGCACCCGATCATTTTCTGGCGCCTCAAAATGGCGCTGGAGCAACGCAAGTTCCCGGTCATTGTGGTCGACCCGCGTGTCACCATGTTTGCCCAGATGGCCGATGTGCACCTGGCCGTTTCGCCCGGCACCGATGTGGTACTGCTGAATGCACTGGCGCATGTGATTCTGAAGGAAGGCTTGCAGGATCAAACCTATATCGATGCACATACCAACGGTTACGAGGAATTCGCCAAGCTGGTGGAACAGTACGACCCGGTTTCCGCCTCGAAAATCTGCGGTATCGACGAGGACACCATCCGCAACGTGGCGCGCCTGTATGCCAAGGCGGGCAAGGCCATGACCATCTGGACCATGGGCATCAACCAGAGCACGCACGGCTCGGATGGCGTGGTCGGCATCAACAATCTGAACCTGATCACCGGCAATATCGGCCAACCCGGCAGCACCTCGCTTTCCATCACCGGGCAGTCCAACGCCATGGGCACGCGCGAGTGGTCCTCGGCCTCCGGCCTGCCCGGCTACCGCTATCTGGAAAATGCGCAGCATCGCAAGGAAATCGCCGATTTCTGGGGTATTGATGAAAGCATTTTCCCGCCCAAGCGCGGCATGGCGATGACGGATATCCTGCCCGCCATCGAAACCGGGCAGGTCAAGGGGCTGTGGCTGATTGCGACCAACCCCATGACTTCCATGCCGAATACGGCGCGGATACGCAAGACGCTGGAAAAACTGGATTTTCTGGTGGTGCAGGACGCCTACCGTGATGTGGAAACCAACGAATACAGCCACGTTTACCTACCTGCCGCCGTGTGGGCGGAAAAAACCGGGGTGTTCACCAATACCGAGCGGCGCGTCAATTTCGTCAACAGTGTCATCAAGCCGCACGGCGACACCAAGCCGGATTTCTGGATCTTCACCCAGATGGCCAAACGCTTCGCCGACGACCGCAAGCTGCCGCCGTTCCCGGAAACCACCGAGGGCGCGTTCGAGGAAATGAAGGCGTTGTCGAAAGGCCGCATGCTCGATTATTCCGGCATGAGCTACGCCATGCTGGAAGCGCAAAAAGGCGTGCAATGGCCGTGCACCGATGGCGCAAAAACCGGCACGCAACGCCTCTATGCCGATGGCAAGTTTGAGTACGACAACGGCCGCGCCAAGCTGATTCCGCTGCCTTACATCGAGAACAACGAGCGTCCGTGCGACGACTTCCCGTTCTGGCTCAACTCGGGCCGCGTGGTCGAGCATTTTCACACTCGCACCCGTACCGGAAAAATGGGCAATCTCAACAAGTTTTCGCCGACGCCGTACATGGAAATGAACCCGGATTCGGCGAAGGGATTGGGCATCGCGCACGGCAGCTACGCGCGGCTCGCCACCCGGCGCGGCGACGCAATTGTGATGGTGCAGCTGACCCAGCGCGTGCCGCGCGACATGGTGTTCGTGCCGTTTCATTTTCATGAATGCGTGAACCGGCTGACGCTGGGTCTGCTCGACCCGCACTCGCGTCAACCGGCTTACAAGCAGTGTGCAGTCAAGATCGAGCCCGCGCCCGATCAGCATGCTGCCGCCGTGCGCAACGTTGCCGCGCGCGCTTACTGAGAGATTCCTGCATGTTTCAGATTCGTCCCGAAGAGCGGCCGTATGCCTTTTTGCCCGATGCGGCGCACCCGCAGCAAAACCGCTACGGTAAATCCATCGAACTGGTCACGGCGGCTGACCCGCTGGCAGGCAAAAGCCTGCGTATCACCGGCGATAGCGGCGTGGGTGACAACCCCAACCGTTATAAGCAGCACGGCTTTTACTTCAATGCCGACAACTGTATTTCCTGCCACGCCTGTGAAGCGGCGTGTTCGGAAAAGAACAATCTGCCCGCGCACATCGCGTTCCGTTCGGTCGGCTATCTGGAAGGCGGCAGCTATCCGGCGTCCACCCGC
>JAUYFQ010000075.1 GCA_030690895.1 Sulfuricellaceae bacterium | reverse complement strand
TGCCGGAGCCAAAAAACGGCTCTCCGACCGGCGTCGGACTCATAAAACAGGTCAACGACGATTTTTCACCCGGTGATGCCCTTTGCATCGTCCGCGGTCGGCTACCATCGCGGATTACAAGCTGATAGATTGCGCCATAGGGAGGCGTTATGCCGAGAATCTTCGACAACATCGAGAAATCGCTTTTGCCAGCGTTGGAGGAAACGCTGCAAGTTGCCGAGCGTGCCGATTTTTGCGTCGGTTACTTCAACCTGCGTGGCTGGCGGCATCTCGCCAAGCATGTTGACCGCTGGGCAGGTGGCGACGGTCAATGCTGTCGCCTGCTGGTCGGCATGCATGTCACGCCCACCGACGAACTGCGCCGCGCCTTACGTTCACAGGGTTCGCAAGAAGAAGACGCACTCGACAACCAGACGGCCATCCGCGAGAAGCGTCGTATTGCCGAGGAATTCCGCAGCCAATTGACCTTCGGCATACCCACCAACGAAGACGAATCAGCCCTGCGTCATCTTGCCGAGCAGATTCGGGCAACCAAGCTGGTCGTGAAGGTGTATCTGCGCCATCCCTTGCACGCCAAGCTCTACCTGCTCCACCGGCAGGACGCCAATAATCCGGTCACCGGTTTCTTGGGCAGCAGCAATCTCACCCTTGCCGGACTGGCCCGGCAAGGTGAGCTGAACGTCGATGTTCTGGAGCATGACGCCTGCAACAAGCTGGTGGATTGGTTCGAGGATCGCTGGGCTGACCGCTGGTGCATCGACATATCGAAGGAACTGGCTGAAATCATCGACGAGAGCTGGGCCGGCGAGCGGCTGGTGCCGCCTTACCACGTCTACCTCAAGATGGCGTATCACCTTGCGCAGGAGGCACGGGCGGGCCTTTCCGAATTCCATATTCCTTCCGTCTTTGGCAATACCCTGTTCGATTTCCAGATTGCCGCCGTCAAGATCGCCGCCCACCACCTCAACAAGCGCGGCGGGGTGATCATCGGTGACGTCGTGGGTTTGGGCAAGTCCATGATGGCCACGGCGCTGGCCAAGGTTTTCGAGGACGACTACCACACCGAAACGCTCATCATCTGCCCCAAGAACCTCGTGTCGATGTGGGAAGACTACGTGCATCGTTACCGACTGCATGCCAAGGTCCTGTCGCTCTCCAGGGTCTTGAACGAGTTGCCGGAGAAGACCCGGCGCTACCGCGTCGTGCTCATCGACGAATCGCACAACCTGCGCAACAAGGAGGGCAAGCGCTGGAAGGTGATCCGCGAATACATCGAGCGCAATGACAGTCACTGCATTCTGCTTTCGGCCACGCCTTACAACAAGACCTACCTCGACCTCTCGGCGCAACTCTCGCTGTTCCTGCGTGCGGATTCCGACATCGGCGTCCGACCCGAAAAGCTGCTGGCGGTGCTTGGCGGCGAGCATGAGTTCATCCGCCGCCACCAGTGCCCGGTGCGTTCGCTGGCTGCCTTTGAACAAAGTACCGACCCGGACGACTGGCGGGATCTGATGCGCCTCTACATGGTTCGTCGCACGCGCGGCTTCATCATGCAGCATTACTCTCAAACGGATGAACGCGGCAAATATCTCCAGTTCGCGGACGGCACAAAGTCCTACTTTCCAAAGCGCGTGCCGAAGAACCTGACTTTCGCAATCAACGACGCCGACCCTGCCGACCCTTATGCCCGTTTCTATTCCGCCACGGTGGTCGGAACGATCAACGCGCTGAAACTGCCGCGCTACGGGTTGGGCAACTATCTTGACGGCAAGTCGAAAATCCCGCCTACACCTCACCAGGACAAGATCATTGACGGTCTTTCCCGTGCGGGCACACGGCTGATGGGGTTCTGCCGCACCAACTTGTTCAAGCGCCTCGAAAGCGCCGGCCCGGCATTCCTGCTCTCCATCGAGCGCCACATCCTGCGCAACTTCATCGTGCTGCACGCCATCGAAAACGGGCTGGATGTCCCCTTGGGCACGCAAGGCGCCGAACTGCTGGACACCCGTTATTACGACGAGGACCCGGAAGACACAATGGCTGTGGATCTCGATGACGATACCGTCGTCGATGACCCGGAAGTCAGCGCAGAAACAACCAACGGGTTGCGTACCGAGGCCGACTATCGCGAGCGCGCAGCCAAAGCCTATACGGCCTACAGCAGTTCATTCAAGAATCGCTTCAAGTGGTTGCCGAGCAACCTGTTCCTGAAAAGCCTGGCCAAGGATTTGCAGACAGACGCATTGGCATTGCTCGACGTGCTCAAGCAATGCGGCGACTGGAACCCCGACCACGATGCCAAGCTGGCCGAATTATTGAAACTCGCAAACGTCAGCCACGGCAAGGAAAAGCTGCTGATCTTTACCCAATTTGCCGACACGGCGCGTTACCTCAAGTCTCAGTTGACCGCTCGCGGCGTCAAGCAGCTTGAAGAGGCCACCGGCCAAAGCGCTGACCCCACGCATTTGGCGTGGCGTTTCTCGCCGGTGTCAAACGACAAACGCGACAACATACGCGGAGCGGATGAACTCCGCGTATTGATCGCCACCGACGTGCTCTCCGAAGGCCAGAACCTTCAGGATGCCCACATCATCGTCAACTACGACCTTCCCTGGGCCATCATCCGGCTTATCCAGCGGGCGGGCCGCGTCGACCGCATCGGACAACAATCGGACAAGATTCTTTGCTACTCCTTCGTTCCGGCGGATGGCGTGGAGCGCCTGATCCGACTCCGCGCCCGCGTGCGCCAGCGTCTGGTCGAAAACAAGGAAGTTGTCGGTTCCGACGAAACCTTTTTCGATGACGACAAGGACGACGAACTCATCCGCGACTTGTACACCGAGAAGAACGGCATCCTCGACGACGACGGCGACACCGAGGTTGACCTGGCCTCCTACGCCTACCAGATATGGAAGAACGCCACCGATGCCGACCCGTCGCTTGCCGCCAAAATCGAAACCATGCCCAACGTGGTGTATGCCACCAAAGCGCACCCGCATTCGCCGGAGGCGCCCAAGGGCGTACTGGTGTATATGCGCACGAGTCAGGGCAACGACGCGCTGGCCTGGATGGATGACGCCGGAAAACCCGTCACCCAATCCCAGCTCACCATTCTGAAAGCCGCCGCTTGCTCGGCGGATACCGTGGCCCTGCCGCGCACCGAGCATCACCATGCCCTCACCAGCGCGGGGCTGGCGCATATTGTCGAGGAAGAAAAATCCTTCGGCGGTGCGCTGGGCCGTCCCTCCGGCGCTCGCTTCAAAGCCTACGAACGGCTCAAGCGCTACCGCGAATCCCTGGGCGACAAACGCGACCTTTTCATCACCGATGAATACGTTCGCCGGATTGAAAAGGTGCAGGAAGAAATTTATCGTCACCCGCTATTTCAGAGCGCAACCGACACCCTGAACCGCCAGTTGAAAGCCGGCATCGACGATCACAAGCTCGCCGAACTGGTGCTTACCTTGCGGGAAGATGGGCGCCTGTGTGTAATCGACGAGCAGGAAAACCAGCGCGACCCCAAACTGATCTGCTCGATGGGATTGGCGTGACCCGTTGAAAGCCAAATGGAGATGTAACCCATGATTACTGAATTACAGCTCGAAAACTGGAAAAGCTACGAGAAGGCATCACTTCACATTGACCCGCTTTCCGTTCTCATTGGAACCAATGCCAGCGGGAAGTCCAACGCACTAGATGCCTTGTTGCTTTTGAATCGTGTTGCCACGGGCGCCATGCTGACGTCGGCCCTGAAGGGCGATGGCACGCAATCCCCTGTGCGTGGCGGTGTTGAGTGGGCAGCCAGGCAGCCAGGCTCAGTGTTTGCGTTGGGTGTCGTATGTCGCGCCGACGGACTCACCGACTACGAATACCGCCTGGAAGGACGAATTACCGAAAGCCGTTGTGATCTTCATTCGGAACAGCTAACCCGTGTCAAATATCGCCCGGGAAAAGATGGGAAAAGAAAGTCCCAAGCCGGCACCATAAAACTATTGCGTACTGACGCTTGCCTGGAAAATTCACCGACGATCATTGCGCGTTTGTACAACGAAAAGCAGGGAACGCCACGCCAGCTCAGTCGCACACACGCGGTGCTCTTCCAACTGGTCGGACAGAAATTGCGACAGGAAATTCAGGATGGCATTACCGAGGTCATCGCAGCGCTGCGCGATATTTTCATTCTCGATCCCATTCCCTCTCACATGCGCAAATTTTCTCCGCTGTCGGACAGGCTTGAATCCGATGCCTGGAATATTGCCGGCGTTTTGGCTGCGTTGCCGAAAGAAAAGCAGCAAGAGATAGAGGCAGTTCTTACCAGTTACGCGAGCCAGTTGCCCGAACGGGACATTCGACGTGTTTATGCGGAGACAGTGGGGAAATTTCAGTCTGACGCCATGTTGTATTGCGAAGAACACTGGCTTGATCAAGGACCGCCTCCCACGATCGATGCGCGTGGAATGTCAGATGGAACTTTGCGTTTCCTGGCGATACTGACTGCCCTGCTCACGCGCCCAAAAGCCAGTCTTCTGGTCATTGAAGAAGTGGATAACGGCCTACACCCATCGCGGGCGCGACTGCTGCTGGACATGCTGAAAGCCGTGGGTACGCAGCGTGGTGTGGACGTTCTTGTAACCACTCACAACCCGGCCTTGCTGGATGCCATGGGTACCGAAATGGTTCCATTCATCACTGTTGCGAACCGCGATCCAACCACCGGCTACAGCGTCCTGACCTTGCTGGAAGATATCGCGCAATTGCCCAAACTTCTAGCCCAAGGGCCTATCGGTCGCCTCTCCAGCCAAGGACTGATTGAGCAAAGCATTTCAACCGCGCAGTCCACCGTTACGCAAGAGGAGGCCAAAGATGAGTAAGCGTGTTCTCATCTTGGATACATCCGTACTTTGCTGTTGGCTCCAAGTACCAGGCAAGGAGGAAGCCGGGCCGGTAAATGATCGCTGGAATCACGACCGCATCAATGCACTGTTGGAGCAGGAACGAGCAAAGGACAGTACATTCGTACTGCCTATTGCCACGCTGATCGAAACGGGCAACCACATTGCCCAGGCCCCTACCCAGAGGTTTGAGCGCGCAACCAGTCTGGCAAACTATTTGCGTGAAGCTGCAGATGCCCAATCACCCTGGGCTGCGTTCACAGACCAGTCTCCGCTATGGCAAGCTGAAAATCTGCGCACGCTGGCTGAGCGTTGGCCGCAACTTGCAAATGGTGGTTTTTCAATAGGTGATGCCACCATCAAGGACGTCGCCGAGTATTACGCCAAGGCGGGATATTTCGTGGAGATACTCACGGGAGACGCAGGATTGAAGGCGTACCAACCCACCCAGCCAACAGCCATCCCGAGAAGGCGGCGGTAAGCCAGTAAGAAAGAGAAAAACAATGTGTCTGAATTTCAGTCCCTGTAGCAACCATGACGATTGACGCCACCCGTTTCCAGAAGCTGCTTAACGACTTCAAGCTGGAGCAGCTTTTCAACGAACTCGGCTGGGATCGCGCGAGCCTCAAACCGCAGGAGCTTCCAGTCAGCGGCGAGACATTCATCCTCACCGCCATCGCCCAGAAGCGCGGCGTCGCGGTTTTGCGGTGCACGCCCGACGGCGCCGGCAATATCCCGCCGCGCCCGACCCTGCTGAAGATCGAAAAGGAAGCCGCCAAGCTCGCCCACGAGCACCTGCTGGTCTTCGCCGATGCGGCGCAAACCACGCTGACCTGGCTGTGGGTTTCGCGCGCCCCCGGCCAGCCGACCGCCACCCGTAGCCACACCTGGCACAAGGGCACCAGCGGCGAATCCTTGCGGCAGAAGCTCAACCAGATCATCTGGTCGCTCGAAGAAGAAGAGGCCATTACCCTCACCGACGTCATCACCGGCCTGAAGAAGGCCTTTGGCCGTGACACGGTAACGAAGAAGTTCTATGAACGCTTCTCTGCCGAGCATGAAGCCTTCGCCGATTTCATCGCCGGCCTCACGGGAGCGACGGACAAGGCTTGGTACGCCTCGCTGATGCTCAACCGCCTGATGTTCGTTTACTTCATCCAGCGCAAGGGCTTCCTCGACGGCAACATCAACTATCTGGCCGACCGCATGCAGCGTGTCCGCAGCGAAGCGGGGACCGGACACTTCCATTCCTTCTATCGCCAGTTCCTG
>JAUYFQ010000071.1 GCA_030690895.1 Sulfuricellaceae bacterium | reverse complement strand
GTCGCTTCTCCTTGCAGGCATGAGCCTGCTGCGTCGTCGCTTCGCGCCGGCCATCCCGCCCAGGCGCACCATCAGCCGCGTCCAACTGAGGTTTCAAGGATGATCTTACTGAAACACAACTCACCGAGTATTTCAGCGACCTGATCGGCACCCACTCGTGGAGCGCGGTCAAGCTCGACCTCTACGGCCCCAAGTTTTACACCACCCGCGTCCTGAAGAAGCCCTGGCGGGCGCGCACCCTGATGAAGCCACCAAGCCTCATCTCCGCTGGCTCAAACAGATTCCGTCCGTCAAACACCAGCGGCGAATTCAGCTTTTGCTTCATCGAATCAAAATCCGGGCTACGGAATTCCTTCCACTCCGTCACGATCAGCAGCGCATCGGCTTTTTCCAGCACGGCCGATTGATTCTCGGCGTAGCTCAAGCGCGGCTCACTCAGGAAATGGGGCTTCGCATCTCCGGTCGACGAGGAAAACAACTCGAATTTCAGGCTGACAAGATATTTTTAGCGGTCGCCAGCGGCAGAAACAGTGTTTGCGGTGCTTCCGACAGGCCGATGAATCCATGGTGCAAGTAGAAACTGGTCGCGATGTCGTCATTTGCATCCACCACCATGGCGTAGGCCGTGATTTCTGAACGGATACAGCGGTCAAGGGCATCAGCCAGCAAAGCTCCGCCCAATCCCTGCGCCTTGAAATCCTGATCGACCGCAAGCCGGCCCATACGTACCGTGGGCAGCGAAGGATAGCGCGGTAATTTTTTTGCCAATTCAGTGGGCAAGTCGTCTAGCAACAGGCTGGCCGTTGCCAGTGTGTAATAGCCGGCGACTCTGTCTTCATCGGTCAGCGCGACAAAACAGGCGGACACTCTGCGCCGAATATCTTGCGTAACTTGCTGCTGAAAATACTGATCAAGTGCAAGCGTGCCGCTGGTAAAGCTTTTGCGGTCAATACGGTTATCAAGCGTGCGAACCCGAAACGGGGTTGCGCTCACTCGGTGCTCAGTAGTTTGTTACGACGGGCAAAAGCACGTTTCAGAGCAGAGGCTGGTTCTGCTGGAGTCAACAAGGCCTGGGCAAACAATGCCTGATCACTCATCGAAAGTTTGATGATTTCGGCTTTTTCGATGGCCTGTTGTGCCGCTCTTTGAACCGCTGCAACGACAAAGTCAGTCATAGTACGGCCCTGAATCTCGGCTGCACGCTTGAGCATGGCATGTAAATCCGTGCTGATGCGCGCCTCCAGGCGGGCGGTGGTTTGGGGTGGCGCGATGGCGGTGGGCATGATGTTTTCTCCTTGCAAGAAATATACGGCTTATTGCCGTACAGATCAAGATTGTTTGGCCCCCCGACTCTTTTTGTCACAGAGGAAAATCGGGGACACCCATTAGCCAGCCCGGGATTTATCGAGCCAGCCAGAGCAGCAACACATCTATTGTGTATTTCCCAAAAAAAACGCCAGGCAGCACTCAATCTCAAGCATCGCATCAGCATCAACCTTGAAACCTCAGTTGGACGTGGCAGATGGTGCGCCTGGGCGGGATGGCCGGCGCCAAGCGACGCCGCAGCAGGCTCATGCCTGCAAGAAGGAGCGACAAAACCGGGCGCCCGACCAGGCGTGCCAGCGGCCACGTAGCGCTGTCACCCAACGCATTCAGCGACGCAATAACCGTTTCGCTAGAATCGTGGGATAGTCCTGCCTATGCCCGGCAATGAGGTACACATAGGTATCGCGACCAAACCGTCGGTAGACCAATTTGTGGTGCGAGGTATAAACGTTCTGGTAGTCCAAGATGCCCACTGATGCCAGTTCCTGGACAGGCGTTCCATTGAAAATGCCAGCGTCGATTTTCTCCAACTTTTCAAAAATCTCGTCCTCAGCTTTCAGCCATGCGACTTCGCCCCACTTGTCGAGCATGTAGTCCTGAAGCGAAAGCAAGTCCGCCTGGGCATCGGGAAGAATAACCACCGCCATTATTTGCGGTTTTGGCGAGCAGCCAGCAGTTGCGCCCGTGATTCCGCTGCAGAAATACCTTTCCCTTGTATACGGTCCTTCTCACCCAAGGCAATGATTTTCAAAGCCGCAATGAGCGCTTCCTTTTCCTGAAACTGCTTGACACCCTCAATCACCATGCTGGCCTCACCATTCTGGGTGATAACAAACGGATTCCCGTTCATTTCCAGGTCTTCAGAAATCTGGGCCGCATGGCTCTTCAGGTACGAAATGGACTTGATGTTGGCGATGGACTGCATGTTGCCTCCTAGAATTCACCAGGTCTAAATTTAGTACCGAATTTGGTTGGCGTCAATGCGGAATGGGGGCTTCACCATATTGTTCGCCAGTTTCTCAACCAGCATTAAGAGGAGCTTGGGAATTACCCGGCTCCCCCCCCAACTCACCGCCCAATCCCGCAATACCCAAACCCCCGCCGCCTCATCTCGGCCGGCTCAAACAAACTCCGCCCGTCAAACACCAGCGCCGAATTCAGCTTTTGCTTCATCGAATCAAAATTCGGGCTGCGGAATTCTTTCCACTCCGTCACGATCAACAACGCATCAGTCATCTCCAGCGCAGTCGATTGATTCTCCGCGTAACTCAAACGTGGTTCATCAGGAAAGTGATGCCTGGCCTCCGTCATCGCCACAGGGTCGTAAGCCGTCACCGTGGTACCAGCAGCCAGCAGATCCTGATCACCTCGATACTCGTCGCCTCGCGCATGTCGTCCGTGTTGGCCTTGAAAGCCAAAACCACGGGAAACCTTAGGGTCTGACCGGTTTTAGACCCCAGTTTTACCGGTTCGAAGTTTGCAACAGGGCCTGCTGCGTTAGATTATACTTTAATATAACTACAACCCCATGGAGATCAGCATGCACACAACCAATTTGCGAAAGGTTGGCGGCTCGGTCATGTTGGCCGTCCCGCCGGCATTCCTTGACCAACTGCACCTGCAAGCCGGAGCCACGGTCGGCATGGTCGTGGCGGATGGATGTCTTGTGGTCGACCCAAAACCTCGGCAGCGTTACACGCTTGCGGAACTGCTGGCCGCTTCTGACTATTCTCAACCCCAACCGGCTGAAGAACGCGAATGGGTCGATGCACCGGCAACAGGCGGTGAACTGATATGAAGCGAGGCGACATCTACCTCGTATCGCTTGATCCGACCGAAGGGCGCGAACAGCGGGGTAGCCGTCTTGTCCTGGTCGTCTCGCCGGCCGAATTCAACGAGGCAACCAAGTTGCCGGTGATCTGCCCAATCACGAATGGCGGCGACTTCGCCCGTCGAATCGGGTTCGCGCTTCCCGTTACAGGAATCAAGACAACCGGCGTCGTTCGCTGCGATCAGCCCCGCGTTCTCGACCTTGCCGCCCGCAATGCCCGCAAGGTAGATACCTTGCCAGCACCGATCTTGGACGAAGTACTGGCGAGGCTGGCCCCGATTTTCGAGTAAGAAAAACCGTGAGCTGCCCCCGGTTCGCCTCGTTATAAACTTGCGATGACAAGGCACAATAAACGTGTAATTGTGCAACACAATAAACTTGAAAGGACTTGTAATGAGTGCGCCGCATGAGAAGCTAGCAGATTCGTTGCGGGTCTTGCAGCAGACGCAAGCTGACGGCAGAACAGTCTTCCAAAGCACTGAGTTTTCACGGACGCATCGGGAGAGGCTCGTGTCGAATGGCTTCCTGCAAGAAGTGGTGAAAGGTTGGTACATGCTGTCAAACCCCGCTGAGCGAAACGGGGAGTCGACAGGATGGTACGCATCCTTTTTTACATTTGTAGCGGCGTACTGTAACGAGCGATTTGGTGCCGATTGGCATTTGTCTCCGGAAGCATCCCTAGCTGTCTATACGAGGAGCACAGCGATTCCGAGCCAGGTACTGGTTTATGCCAAAGCAGGAAAAAACAACAATCTGTCTTTGCGGTACGGCACTTCAATCTTCGACTACAAAACGCCAGCAATGCCGGCCCCATCTGACATTGCCGTCGTGAATGGATTACGGCTTTTAACCTTGCCGCTGGCCCTAGTCAAGGCGACGCCCACTTTGTTTGTCGAAAAGGCGCTGGACATGCAGGTTGCGCTCTCTCAGATTACAGACGTATCTGATGTGCTGAGCAAACTGCTGGACGGTGGGCAGAGCGTTGTTGCAGGTCGGATTGCAGGAGCCTTCCGTGCAGCAGGCAGGGCAGAGGATGCTGACAGAATAGTTAATACGTTGAAGCTTTCGGGTTATCAGGTCACTGAACAAAACCCATTCGCCAAGCGAATTTTGTCAGACATTCCAAATGCCGAAGGCCCTTGCTCGACACGTATCAGGCTCATGTGGGCAGAAATGCGAGAAGCCATCATTTCTGCGTTCCCTTCAGCGCCCGGTTTGCCTTCAAACATAGCGGCTTATTTGGCGGACGTAGATGAACGGCATATCGAAGACGCCTACCACTCGTTGTCTATTGAAGGCTACCAGGTAAGCGAAGAACTTATCGCCAAAATAGCAGCGGGCAGTTGGACTCCAGCCGCCAATGAGCAAGACAAACAAGACCGAAATGCCCTGGCCGCAAAAGGATATAACTTGGCTTTTCAGCAGGTTCGAGCCAGCGTGTCAAAAATCCTGGAAGGTGCCGAGCCTGGTGCGGTGACTCAAAAAGCGCACCACGATTGGTACATGCATCTATTCAGTCCGTCTGTTGGTGCAGGTCTTCTGGAAGCCAAGCATCTTGCCGGCTATCGTTCCTGGCCCGTTTACATTCGAAATGCCAGACATGTGCCCCCGTCCAAGGAATCGCTACGGGAAGCTATGCCTACGCTATTCAAACTGATTTCATCAGAACCCGAAGCTTCAGTTAGGGCGGTGTTGGGTCACTTCATCTTTGTTTACATCCACCCTTATGGGGATGGAAACGGGCGAATTGGCCGATTTCTGATGAACACCATGTTGGCTTCTGGAGGCTATCCCTGGACAGTTGTCCGGGTAACTACACGGGACGAATACATGAATGCGCTAGAGGACGCGAGCGTAAAGGGAAATATCCAACCGTTTGCCGAATTTATCGGTAATTGTGTCAGGAAACAATTGGCAAGGTAAACCAGTCGCTTTCCCGGCCTGTTGCGCTACTGACGTGTTTTACGCTGATGGGCGGGCATTGAGAAAACCGGGATTTCCCGGCTTTTTTCGCCCCCCCAACTCAGCGCCCTATCCCGAAATAAGCAAACCCCCGCCGCCTCATCTCCACCGGCTCAAACAAATTCCGCCCGTCAAACACCAGCGCCGAATTCAGCTTTTGCTGCATCGAATCAAAATCCGGGCTGCGGAATTCCTTCCAATCCGACCAGCTTTACCTGACGCTCATTCAACGGAGCAGCAGCCCAGCGTTGCCAAAAGCGCGTCTTGACCAGGACAAGCAGCCATGACATTATTAGTCATGGCTGACGTGAAAATCATCGATGAGTCCCACAAAATTTCCGACAAGCAAGGGAATGGAAAATTGCGCCGGGAAATCTGGGTTGATGTGCTCACCAGGAAGATCACCCGGTACAACCTCGCTTACATCAATCACAACATCCATGCTGGCGACAATGGCCGCGTCGTCGGCTACGACAACGCCCACGATGGACATCATCGCCACTATTTCGGTGCTGTAGAACCGATCGAGTTTGTCAGCTTCGAAGACACTGAAGAGCGCTTTGAACAAGACTGGATTGCCCTGAAGGACAGAAAATGACCAAGCTCACCGTCAAGACCGGAACAGATGAAGACTTCTTCAAGCGTGGCCGTAAATTGGCCAAGGCGGCGGATCGTGGCGAACAACTACCTGACGAACGCATTATCAGCTTCGAAGACCCCGCTGACGTAATGAAGCTCATCACGACGGCTCGCCTGGCGCTGTTCCGTGCAGTGAAAGAAATGCCGGGTTCAATTACACAAATTTCAGAACGTCTGCACCGGGATCGCAGCGCAGTGAAGCGCGATGTCGATGAATTGGAACGCGCTGGTCTGGTGACAATTTCCGACAAAGTACTACCCGGCCACGGACGCATGAAGGAAGTCCGTGTCACCGCCAATCGCATCAGCTTGCAGGCCGAAGTAGTTTAAATTAACGCCGTCTTGCTGCGCCAAGGATTGATCAGCGTCGGGGCAGCAAATTCTCTTCGCACGAACGGACGTTACGTTCGCTCGGCATGCGACGGATTAACAGGCTTGCAGAATTATTAGATAATCCGCAAACTACCATCTATTGTTTATCCGTCACGACCGAGAGGCTTTTTATGAGCACCCATACGATAGATACTGCGATGGCCCGCCGCATGGTGGAAGCCTGTGCCATTCGGGGCGCCTCGATCATCGGACAACCGGGTGGCTGGTCCGTTATGCTCAAGCTGGGCATGTCAGAGAAACCGCTGGGCGTCCAGCGAACCGACAAACTGCGAACTTGGCGCAGCCTCGACACCTGCATGAACTACCTCAAGACCGAGCTGCATATCGTTCGTATCGACATGCTTGACGCCAGCAACCACAGCGCCGGCGACGCCACCCAAAGCGCGAGGGCTGACTCGTCGGAACGCATGAAGCGCGCCCACGAAGCCGCCGCTTACAATCAATGGTTTCGTGCCCAGGTGCAGGCCGCGATTGATGACCCGCGCCCGAGCATTCCGCATGAGCAGGTGATGGCTGAAGCACAAGCCCTGATCGACACCAAGCGCCTGCGCCATGCCGCCAAGTCTTAATTGGCGGGCAGTCGCCAGCGCCGATTTGCAGGAAATCGTCGGTTACATCGCCGACGACAGCCCAGATGCCGCCCACTGCTACCTTTGCTGATATCAACCCTGCGAACTGTCCAGCCCAATCGTATACGTCCTGAAACAGATGGAAATGCATGGCTTGCAGATGGGCGAGATCGAAGTTCCCCTCGATCGGATGTTCAATAATCTCCAGCAGGCGAATCGCAGTGATGTCAGCCTCAAAGGCATCCAGAGCGACCTGGTCGTGCAGATCAGCCTTGTTCCTCAGTACTTCCGAACCTGGATAGGTGTAGCAATCAGATCCGTCGTACCGCGACATGGTGGCTCATTACATCGGCAAGCAGTTCGTCGGTCGTGGTTTTCCCAGCCAAATAGCCACGGAGGCCGCTGACAACGCTCTGGCTGGGGGTCAATTTCTCGATGCGCAAAGAAGCGAGGACATTCGTGACGGCTTTTTTCCGGACAGCCAACTTGCTGATTTTTTTCATGGATACCACCTCGAGGCCTCTTTGACTTCCCCTCTTTTACCCCTTGAAAATTTGGGGCTGAGGGATTTACCGAGCCAGCCCGAGCAGCAACAAGCCTAGTGGCGCTTCACAGCACGCAGAGACTTCTTGAACGACTTCAGGTCTGCTGCCAAGAAGAACTGGTTGCGACCAACCACGTGCGCCGGGAAAATTTTCTTGCCCTGCACGTAACGCCGGAACGTCGAGACGGAAACCTCCAGATACTCAGCGGCCTCTTCGACCGTAAACTCTGCGCTCAGAACATCACCGAACACCTCGCCGTGCGAGAAGTTATCCTTCTCGAAAGCGGTCTCACCAAGCAACGTAAAGAAGCGCACTCGTTCCGTTGGCGGCATTTCCTTCATAGCCGCAAAGAGGTCTTCAGCGGTAGCAATTCCAGAATTCATGACAGTTCCTCTTTGATGTAACGCTTCAAGTCTTCGTAAAAGTTCTCGTGTGACCCAACCTTGTAAAAATCGATCGCAAGGAATTCAATCTCCAAGTCGCTGGTGTTATCAGCCACCTCCTTCGGAGGCGGCCGGTAAGCAATAAGGTATTCCTGTCTGTTGAATCTGAATTTCCAGACATAGAACCCAAGCAGGTCGCCGACCTTGGCTTCACCTTCGTATGGCTGCTCGCACACCTCGTCAACTTCATCGCTGATCGCCAACTGGAGAGGCTTGTTGGCCTTCTTGACAAAGCTCTTGAAGGGGCGCTTGTGATTAGGTCTCATGAATTAATATTAGTTCAAAAATGAATCCATATCAATCCACAAAAAAAAGGGGGTATCAACCCCCCCGCTCAGCGCCCAATCCCGAAATTAAAACAGTAAAACAGTAAAACAGGGGACAGACCACGGTTTTGTTCAGCGAAAAAAGACAAAACCGTGGTCTGTCCCCTGTTTTACAATCCTGCTCGGAGATCAGAAATCGTCGCCATCAGGGTCATAGGATCGAGAGGAGATGGGTCGAATCCGACCTGCTCATAAAAGGCCCGAGCGGACTCCGACAGTGCATGGACGATCATGCCCCGGATGCCAATCGCGTCAGAGGCGGCGATGACCCGCAAACAGGCGTCACGCACGAGAGCGCGTCCGATCCCTCCGTCTAGCAGCGAATGATCCACCGCCAGCCGTCCTAGTACGACAACAGGAATGGGGTCGGGCATATTGCGCCGCATGCGCCCGGTTGCAGTCTCGACTGCAACCGCGCTGGAAGCAAGCGCGTAATAGGCGACCACTCTGTCTCCGTCGCAGACGACAAAGGTGCGGGACGCTCCAGTCGTCTGATTTTTCAGGGCACGCTGCTTGAGCCAGTGATCCAAACTTTCGACACCGCAAACAAAAGCCATCGTGTTGTGGTGCGCTGCCAAAGGTTCCGGTGCAGAAAATATCACTGCTGATCCCAAGGGGCTGGCGTTTGCAAGGTTTTCAGGAGCCGGGGATTAGTAGCCGGAGCACGGTCTAGGCGCTCCACAAATTCGGCGTAAGCTTCCGGACTGACTATTAGCAGGGCTTGATCCAGTAGTGCGTCTTCGGCAGCGGCGCGGGCCGCGTCAAGAATGAAATCCGTGCGGTTCTTTCCACGAGCTTTTGCTGCCCGGTCAATAAGTCCGCGCACTTCTGGCTTGATGCGCAAACTTAAAGTGTCGCGCTTGGCGGTGAGGTTGGCTACTGACATGTCCGATCCTTTCTATCAATAGCCTCAGTATAGCAGGCGTAGTGTCAATGTCAGTACATGTCGCGCCTCTTATTGACTTCCAAAATCAACACACTTTGACAAGGGCTTGGGGATTTCCCGGCTTCTTTACGCCCCCCCACTCAGCGCCCAATCCCGAAATAACCACCCCCCAGCCGCCTCATCTCTGCCGGCTCAAACAAATTCTAAAACAGGGGACAGACCACGGTTTTGTTCAGCGAAAAAAGACAAAACCGTGGTCTGTCCCCTGTTTTAAAGTGTCGCGCTTGGCGGTGAGGTTGGCTACTGACATGTCCGATCCTTTCTATCAATAGCCTCAGTATAGCAGGCGTAGTGTCAATGTCAGTACATG
>JAUYFQ010000064.1 GCA_030690895.1 Sulfuricellaceae bacterium | reverse complement strand
TTTGGTGTGTAGGCTAAAGGCTGAATTGAACGCTTTTTGCGGCGCATGGCGGCGTTGTAACTCCTTGGAATGGATGTACATTCCGCGTCGTTACGCCTTGCCCTGCACCCCAAAAATCGCACACTTTGGCCTGTCCAACTGAGGTTTCTAGGATGAAGCTGCGTAAACCCAGGGCGTATCGCAAGGGGCGCATCGAAATCATTCCGATGATCGACGTGATGTTCTTCCTGCTGGCGACCTTCATGCTGTCTTCGCTGGCCATGCAAAATCTCGATTCGCTGCAAGTGAACCTGCCTCAGGGGAAAGCCGAAAAGCTCAAGACGGAAACACCGGTGATTCTGACGCTGACGAGTGACAGCAAAATCCTGGTCAACAAAACGCCAGTGACCCTGCAAACCCTGGCTGCCACGCTGGAACCGCTGTTGAGCAATGGCCAACAAAGCGTGGTGGTGTCGGCGGATAATGCCGCGCCGCAAGGCGTCGTGGTGCAGGCGATGTTGCAGGCTCGTGCTGCAGGCGTTAAACAGTTTTTGATCGCGGTAAAGCATGAGTGATGAGGCTCACCCGCCTGCATTCAGTTCAAGGGAAATCCGGCTCTGGTGGCCACTACCGCTGGCGGTCATTATCTGGCTGGTGCTTGTCTGGAAATTCGGCGCTTTTCTGAGCGCTCCCAAGGTCGAAACGGCAGCACCCGCGCCCATGGAAGCCCGTTTTGTGGAATTGCCGGAAGCAGCACCGAGGAAAAGCCCGGATGTCCAGTCCAAGCCCCTGCCCAGGCAAAGCGAGCCGAGCATCAAGCCTCGCCCAAAAACCTTGAATCGCCCTGACCCTGTGCCCGTCCAAGCTGAGGTTCCGGTGGCGCCAGCAGACCCGGAACCGACCCCGAATAGTTCGCAGCCAACAGACATGATGTCTTATGTGAACGCGGCCAAAGCGCGCCGCCGTGCCGCCGAGATGGCTGCCGGTCAAGAAAATGCCGAAGCCGCAGCCAGGGAGCGCGGGCCTTCTGAGGATGAAATCAGGATGGCGAATATCATGCGCAACCTCCAGCCACAAGGCACGAATGGGATTTTTCAAATTGTCAGCATGGGTACCCGGAATGCCAAATATTCGTTTCGTGGATGGACAAAAGGTGGGCGTAACAACCGGCACGAGTTGATTGAAGTCAGTGCCGGGCCGAATGGGGATATAAAGCGCGAAATCGTGCGCAGCATGATTGCGCAGATTCGAAAATATTACGATGGCGACTTTAACTGGGAATCACCGCGTCTTGGTCGCGTCATCGTCCAATCTGCTCGCCCTGAAGATAACGCCGGACTGGAAGATTTTCTGATGCGCGAGTTTTTTGCAGCGGGGGCTTTGTAGGGTGCAGGGTGGAGAATTGCACACTCTTCACAACCCTACAGTTGAACCCGCGCTTCAGTTCCGCCCCCGGCGCGGGGTAGCAAGGCCAGTTTCCATCCATTGCTATCGGCTAGTTGGCGGGCGATGGCCAGTCCCAGGCCACTGCCTCCGGTGGCTGTGTTGCGCGACGATTCAATGCGGTAGAACGGCTGGAACACCGCTTCACGCTGGTCTTCCGGGATGCCAGGGCCACTATCCAGCACGCTGATCTGGATGTTTCCATTTTGCATGATTGCCCAAGTGATGCTGACTGGCTTGTTCGCGCCGTAGCGGATGGCGTTGTCGAGCAGGTTGGACAGGAGTCTTCGCAGCGCCTGCGGCGCGGCCTGTATCCTGCAAGGCGGACCCGGTTCGTATTTCACTTCTATCTGTGCTTCGCTGCGGTGGGCATCTTCTGCCAGTTCCTGTATCAGCGCACTCAAATCCACCTCCTGCTTTTCCTCATGACCCAGGCTGCGGCTGACATCGAGAAATGTGCCGATCAGGTGATTCATTTGCTCCAGATCGTGACGAAGGCGGTCAAGCAGCTTGGGGTCGGTGTTGTCGGGGAGCATTTCCAGCGCCAGGTTCATGCGCGCCAGCGGGGTTCGCAGGTCATGGGAGATACCAGCGAGCAGGGTGGTGCGATTGGCCAACAAATCGCGCACCTGAACGGCCATGCGGTTGAAGTTTCTCGCCACGGTCGCCAATTCTTCCGGGCCGGATTCGGGCAACAAATCGGGGGTTCTGCCTTTGCCTACCTTTTCCGAAGCCAGGGAGAGTTGCGCCAGCGGCAGGGTGATGCGCCGAGCCAGTACCAGCGCCGTTGCCAGCGTCAGCAGTATCCCCGCGCCCAGCACCAGCAGCAGCGCCAGGACAGGCTGAACGCCAATGCGGCTATGCGGGAAACCAATCTGGATGGTTTGCCCCGCCGCGTTGACTTCAGTCCACAGCCAAGGCTCGTCCCATTCGCTGACGGTGACTGAAACCGACTTGCCCCCATGCTTTTCCAGCGCGGTTTCCAATAAATACTGGTAGGGCGCAAAGCGGGTGTTGGCTTGCAGGGGCGCACGTGCGGTAAACAGCCATAGGCCATGGCTCCGGGCGAGGGTCTGCTCGAAATCCGGGCGCGTTTCCGGGGGGAGTTCGACCCAGGTCTGGGCAGACAGAATAATCAGTTCCGCGAGGTCGTCTGCGGAGCGTTTGGCCAGCGGCGCCAGAACGAAAGTCAGGATGGCCGCCACGGTGAGCACCTGAAACACGATGAAGGCCAGCGATACCGTGACCGCGCTGCGGCCAAACAGGGTGGCGGGGCGGTAGAACGGCATTCAGTCCGATCCCCGTGGGGTGAACATATAACCTTCGCCACGCACCGTGCGTATATAGACCGGCGCGGCAGGATCCGCCTCGATCTTGCGCCGCAGGCGGGTGACTCTGACATCGATGCTGCGGTCGAAAGGGTCGCGGTCATAACCCTTGATCCATTCCATCAACATGTCCCGGCTCAACACCCGGTTGGGATGCTCGACGAAAAGTCGCAGCAGGTTGAAATCTCCGCTGGTCAGAGGGATTTCCCTGTTCTCTCGGGTCAGGCGACGACTGTCGATATCCAGATGAAAGGGGCCGAATCCGCTCCCCGCTGCCGCCGGCGCCTCTGTTGTCGTTGCCTGATCTTCGCCCGTGCGGCGCAGGACGGCGCGAATCCGCGCCAGCAACTCGCGCGGATTAAAAGGTTTGGCGAGGTAATCGTCCGCCCCCACCTCCAACCCGACGATACGGTCTATATCTTCACCCCGCGCCGAAAGCATGATGATCGGCAGCCGTGCCCCGCCAGCGCGTAGCTTGCGTGCCAGGCTCAGACCGTCTTCACCGGGCAACATCAAATCCAGCAGGAGCAGATCGGCATTTTTCTCGGCCAGGCGCTGCTCCAGTTCCATCCCATTTGCCGCGCAGGAAACCGAGTAGCCGTTGCCGCTCAGATATTCCTCCAGCAATTCCAGCAGGCCGGGATCGTCGTCCACAATCAGAATGTGCGTTTTGTCCATGGTTTGACTATACAGGACGGCGCGTTGGGTCGGCACTCGAAGGTGTGCTCCGGTAACACACTGTAACAATCCGTTAGCTTGCGGAAAAGCTTGCGTAACAGCCATCCCGCATGATGCACACATCAGGAACGCGACCTGACAAACAATGACTTATCTTAACTACACAGGAGTACACGATGAACAAGAATTTTTTCTATAACGCCGCGCTGGTTTTTGGCATTGCCGCCTCCGGAACGTCGCTGGCAGCGGACCCCTCGCAAATGACCCAGCAGGAACGGGATGCCTACCGTACCCAAAAGCAGTCGGAAATGGCCGGCATGAGCCAGGAACAGCGTACCGAGATGCGGGCGTCACAAGGGCAGAGCAGCGGACAGGGGCAGGGCACCATGGTGCGTGATGGATCCGGTTCGGGTGGTCAGTATGGTCAAGGCGGCGGGCAAGGAGGTGGACGTGGCCGTAGCCGTTAAGTTCATGCTGGCAGGAATGCAATAAACGTATCCCCTCGTTTATGCTTATTTTCCCCTCTCTCCCAGCAGGGCGAGAGGGGGTTTTCATTACATTCAGGAGAGAGTCATGAAACCATCTATTTCACGTCGTCATTTTATTGCGGGCGCCATCGTTGCAACGGCGCTTGCCAGCACCCCAGCGCTTGCCCGCAGGGGGCAAAGCAGTACGCAGACCACTGTCCCGCTGTCGGAAGGCGAACGCAACTTGCTTGTTTACATGCGCGAGGAGGAAAAAATGGCTCGCGATGTTTACCTGACATTTAACGGGATGTGGCCTCACGTTACATTCGAGAGCATTGCCGTTTCCGAACAGCGTCATATGGATGCAGTCAAAAAATCACTCGACAAATACCAGCTAACCGACCCGGTGCAGAATGCCGTAGGCGTATTCACTGATCAGGGTTTGCAGGCTTTATATAACACCCTGATTGCCAGCGGGTCGGGCTCCCTTGTCGATGCGCTGAAAGTCGGCTGCACCATCGAAGATGTGGACATCATGGATTTGCAGCGTGCGATGGATCTGGCGACTCATGTTGATCTGGACGTGCTTTATCAGCACCTGATGGATGGTTCCCGCAACCATTTACGCGCTTTTGCAGGCGCTTTGGATGTGCTGGGCGCAAGCTACACGCCACAATACATGAGCCAGGAAATGTATGATGCCATAATTGGCTTGTAATCCAGAAAACCCGTCTGACTTGAAACCCATGAATCTCAATTCTGCCTTTGTAGGTGCGAATTTATTCGCACAGTTAACCAGCCATGTGCGAATAAATTCGCACCTACAGGCGTTTTTTGCCGTTTTTTGCCTGTCCGTGACCACGGCAGCCATTGCCGAAGATCTCGTGATCCCGGATCGGGCGCGCCTGCAAGCCATGAGCCAGGAGGAATACGCCACTTATCGCGAGCAAATTCAGCACAGGATGGACGGATCGAGCCAGGCGGAACAAAATTTGCGGGATTCAAGCGTCAATGGCCGCAACCAGATGGGAAACCGTGAGGCAACAGGCGGCTATGGACAAGGCTATGGCTCGCGCGGTACTCAGGGGATGGGGCAGAGCGCTGGTCAGGGAAGGGGAGGAGGGCGTCACCGCTAAAATTCAGGCGCGGATGGAAAATTCCGGATAATGAATTGTTCCAAACCGGTTTCGCGTAAAATACCCGTTTTGCTCAATCAGTGTTGAATCATGGTTCGTACCCGTTTTGCCCCTAGCCCGACCGGCTACCTTCACCTTGGCGGCGCTCGCACGGCGTTGTTTTCCTGGGCGTTTGCCCGCCATCATCAAGGCATATTCATCCTGCGCGTCGAAGATACCGATCTGGAGCGCTCCACGCCGGAAAATACCCAGGTCATCCTGGATGCGATGAAATGGCTGAATCTGGATTACGACGAAGGCCCGTTTTACCAGATGCAGCGCATGGATCGTTACCGGGAGGTCATCGGGCAGATGCTGGAAGCCGGGACGGCCTACTATTGCTACGCCAGCCGCGAAGAACTGGACGCCATGCGCGAGCAGCAGCAGGCGCGCGGCGAAAAACCCCGTTACGACCGGCGCTGGCGGGATAGCCAGGCTACGCCGCCTGCCGGCGTATCGCCAGTTGTCCGCTTCAAGAATCCGCTGGATGGCGCGGTCGTCATCGATGATCTGGTCAAGGGGCGGATCGTGGTCAATAACAGCGAGCTGGACGATTTGATTATTGCCCGTTCTGACGGGACGCCGACTTACAATTTCTGCGTGGTGGTGGACGATTGGGACATGCAAATCACCCATGTGATTCGCGGCGACGACCACATCAACAATACCCCGCGCCAGATCAATATCCTGCGCGCACTGGGCGCGCCCTTGCCGCAATACGCGCACCTGTCCATGATCCTGGGTCCGGATGGCGAAAAACTCTCCAAACGGCATGGATCGGTTTCCGTGCTGGATTATGAAGAAGCGGGTTTCCTGCCGGAAGCCATGCTGAATTATCTGGCGCGCCTGGGCTGGGCGAAGGGTGACGAAGAGCTGTTCGACATGCAACAGTTCATCAATATGTTCGATCTGGCCGGGGTATCGAAATCCGCCGCCCGTTTCGACCCGGAAAAGCTGGCCTGGGTCAGCGCGCACCATCTCAAGCAGGCAGATTTGCAACGCCTGGCCGAACTGGTCAAGCCCTTCATGCTGCGCGATGGTTGCGACCCCGCACCCATGTCAGGACAGGCTCCAGATTTGCCTGCGGTGATCGAGCTATTGCGCGAGCGGGTCAAGACGATAGAGGAACTGGCCGATGCCGCCGTGTATTTCTACCGTCCGCTGGAGCCGGATGCCGCCTTGCTGGCGCAGCATGTCCCGGCAGGAATCCTGCCCGTGATGGCGGAAATGCTGGCTGCCTTCGAGGCGCTGGAATGGACGCGCGAGGCGATTCACGATGCGATGAAATCCACGGTTGCCGCGCATGGCTTGAAATTGCCCAAAGTCGCCATGCCGCTCAGAATTCTGATTACCGGCGAATCCCAGACCCCCTCGGTCGATGCAGTGCTTGCGCTGATCGGCAAGGAAGAGGTGTTGAGGCGGCTGGGTGGGCAATTGGCTCGTTTGGTCTGATCTGACCCAAATGTTGGATTTACAATCATCCGTCTAAAATTAACGGGGCAGACAATGGCAAAGAAAAGAGCAGAAAGCCGAGCACGCTACTTCATAAGAGAGCAAGCAGAGAAAAGAGGGTGGAATACATCGCACCCCAGCAAAGGTGGTAACTGCCTCGAAGAACAAGAGATCGTTGATTATTTCAACGACATAGGGCTTGGGTTGGACAGGCCGGATTTTCTCTTCTCAATTGGCGGCCTTCCTGCTGTCGTTATCGAAGCAAAGAATAGTGCCGACAAAATAGAAGCTGCCATCAATGAAGCCGTCGAGTATGCCGATACCATTAACAAGAATTTAAAATACGAAATCAAAGTCGCCGTTGGCGCTGCCGGCGAAGAAAGTCAAGGTTTTGCTGTAGAAGTCAGATTTCTTAAGGGTAACGCATGGATTCCCCTGAAATCAAAAGGCTACGAGATAACAACCATACCTTCCAGAAGAGAGGTCGAGTCAGCCTTACAGGCAAATGACGCAACAACAGTAGTCGATGTCCCAAGCGTCGGTGAATTCATTGATGCCGCAATTGAGTTAAGCAAAATTCTCCGGCTGGCTAAAGTCGAAGCACCCTTAAGGCCAAAAGTAATTGGCGCTCTAACACTTGCGATGTATCAGGGAAACATTGATTTCCTGGAGCATCGCGCATTGGAAAGCATCAACAGCTTACTTAACCAGGCAATTGATGAATCTGTTGACTTGGACGCTGACAAAAAAACACGCTTGTCAGAGGCTTTGAGGATTTTTGGCGTGGACTACGACAGGCTTCGTCCTCATATAGCCAAGATCGTTCATTTACTTCGTGGCCTCAACATTCGATCTGTTTTGCAAACAGACACAGACTTTCTAGGCTTGTTCTATGAAGCCTTTCTACGGTATGGCTATGATAATAATGCACTCGGTATTGTTTTTACGCCAAGGCACATAACAAAATTCTGCGCTGAGTTAATTGATGCCAAATCCACTGATAAAGTCGTGGATTTGGCGTGTGGAACAGGCGGGTTCTTGGTCGCGGCATTCGATAGAATGATGTCTGGCGCACATGGCCCTAAAGCGATACAGAAAGTGAAGCGGGCGCTATTTGGCTTTGATACAAATCCAACAATTTGGGCGCTCGCTACGCTAAATATGTTTTTTAGAGGCGATGGAAAAAGCCATCTGGAGAATATTAGCTGTTTTGATCATGCAGCAAAAGTTGCAGTCGAGGACTCATGCACAAAAGCTTTTCTGAACCCGCCGTTCTCTCAAGCGGGCGAGCCTGAAAGAGATTTTATTAACGCATCGATGGAGGCTCTTGAGCCAGAGGGGCTTTTAGCTGTGGTTGTCAAAGCAGGGATATTTGCTGATGATGATAATGCGGGTTGGCGGCGAGAATTCACAAGAAACCATAGCGTTTTAGGCATGATTAGCCTCCCTGACGATCTCTTTTATCCAACAGCAGCGCCAACTTCCATTCTCATTGCAAAAGCACACATTCCACAAGATGCCGATGGTCGTGTATTTATGGCTCGAATTTGGAATGATGGGTTTGAAAAACTAAAAGGACGCCGTGTGCCGATTGAGGGAAGTCAGCTTCAGGCAACAGCAAGCGCATTCTCATCATTCCTGCTTGGAGAGCAAGTTGACGGAGATAATGTTTCTATCGTTTCATCAGAATGTATTCTTGATGGAAGTGAGTGGAGTCCGCAACAATGGCTACCACAACCAATCCCGTCGGAAGACAAGTTAAAAAAATATGAAGACAATGTAAAGTTGGCAATCTATAGAGCCATTGCTGCGATGCCGGAACTGGCAGATGTTGCCTTGTCCGATTTCATGGAAGGCTGGAATTCTCTGCCTGATTTTGGTTTTGGCAAAATGGCTCCTGTATCTTTTTTCTTCGACGTTGTTAATGGTCGATCAAGCGGAGAAAAAAACTACCCAGAGGGAGGCGTGCCCTATATTTCTAGCGGCGACCAGACAAATAGCATCGTGCGTTTAGTTGATGCAGACGATGAAGAGCAGTTTGATTTTGGTGGAATAAGCGTGACAGCGTTCGGGCAAGCGCATGTCCAGCCATGGCCGTTTATGGCGCGTGGAAATGGCGGAAGCGCAGTTCGTATTCTTTTGCCAAAATTTAACATGACTTTCAATGAAATGGTCTGGTTTGCCTCACAAATTAACGCTCAGCGCTGGAGGATTTTTTATGCGCGCATGTCAATTAAATCAAGACTCGAACAACTTGAAATAACTAGCCCTCCCAGGCGGCTTAAGGATAAGGGCGAGCCGATTCATGAAAGGGCAAAAAGTTTCAAAAACAAATTGTTGGAGCTAAGTGGTGCGGAGTAAATCCAACATGGCGCTCAAGATAGGACAGGGCAAAAGCAGCGCTTTTGCCCTGTCACTTAGCTCTACGATAGCGCCGAAATAAAATGCCAACAATTTCGATGTTTTATGGAATTCTTATCAGGATGTTTTTTCGTGATACGGAGAAACATCACCTGCCTCACATACATGCGGATTACCAAGGGCAGCTTGCTGTGTATTCAATTACTGACGGATCGCTTCTGGCTGGCAATTTGCCTCCGAACAAACATAAGCTGGTAGTTGCGTGGATCGAGATACATCAGGAAGATTTACTGGCTGACTGGAATCTGGCTGTGAACGGTAAAAAACCATTCCCAATTAAAGGGCTGGATCAATGAGAATAATGGACATTCAGGTACAACCGGGCTGGGAGCTATCCATTGTCGCGGATGATGGGCGCATTGGCCGTTTTGATGTGAGCCCGTATCTGGGAGATGACGCATTTGACGCGCTTCGGGATGAGCGGGAATTTGAAAAAATCAGCAATGGTGGATACTTTGTTGAATGGGATTGCGGCGCTGACTTGTCGGCGGACACCATTGAGGCGCGGTGGCGTGTCGTCAGTGAATCCGCCCTGAGGATTCCAGACTAAACATGCGCATCCTACTCAGTAACGATGATGGTTATTTCGCCCCTGGCCTGGCCGCGCTGGCCGAGGCTTTGGCTCCGCTGGCCGAAATCACGGTGGTGGCGCCCGAGCGTGACCGCAGCGGGGCAAGCAATTCCCTGACGCTGGATCGGCCCTTGCTGCTGCGCCAGGCGCCGTCTGGTTTCCATTATGTCAATGGCACGCCGACCGACTGTGTGCATCTGGCGGTGACCGGGATGCTGGATCATCTGCCCGATATGGTGATTTCCGGCATCAATCACGGTGCGAACATGGGCGATGATACGGTCTATTCCGGGACAGTCGCGGCGGCGACGGAAGGGTTCTTGTTGGGCATCCCTTCGATCGCGGTTTCGCTGGCCAGCGGCCACGGTCAAAAGGGGGGAGGGAACTTTGCAGCGGCGGCGCGGGTGGTGCGCGAGCTGGTTGAACGCTACCGGAAAAACCCCTTTGCACCAGCGACGCTGATCAATATCAACGTGCCGGACGTGCCTTACGAAAGTTTGAATGGAACCGAAGTCACGCGCCTGGGCAAACGTCACAAGGCCGAGCCGGTAGTGAAATCCGAAAACCCTCGCGGCCAGACCGTGTACTGGGTTGGTGCTGCGGGCGCGGCGCAGGATGCGGGTGAAGGGACTGATTTCGAGGCCATCACGCGCAACGTCGTATCTGTTACGCCCTTGCAGATCGATTTGACTCGCTACGAACAGATGGATGCCATGCGGGGCTGGCTTAAATGAATATAAAAACCGTAGGTTACGGTAATTATTATTTTTATTCAGTATATTGCGCTGTTTCTGTAGGTGCGAATTTATTCGCACGATCAACCGGTTATGTGCGAATACCCAAAAAACGGGCACAAGTAAATTTGCACCTACAGGCGGGTCAACTGAGGTTTCCAGGATGAACCTGCGCCTCAGCGGCATTGGCATGACTTCCCAGCGCACCCGGATGCGCATGGTGGACAGGCTGCGTTCGCAGGGGATCCGCGATGAAGTGGTGCTGGCGGCCATGGGCTCGATTCCACGCCACATTTTTGTTGAAGAGGCGCTGGCCAGCCGGGCTTACGAAGATACCGCGCTGCCGATCGGATTTGGCCAGACCATTTCCAACCCTGCCATGGTGGCGCGCATGACCGAGATTTTGCGTAACGGCAACGACTTGGTCAAAATTCTGGAGATCGGCACGGGGTGTGGCTACCAGGCTGCCGTGTTGTCGCGTCTGGCGGGAGAAGTTTATACCGTTGAGCGCATCGCGCCCTTGCTGGCCAAAGCCCGCAAACACTTGCGAGAATCCCACTGCAACAACGTCCGTACACGCCATGCCGATGGCGGGATCGGCATTCCCGAAGCCGCGCCATTCGATGGCATCATCATGACCGCAGCCTGCACCCACATTCCGTCGGCCCTGTTGAAGCAACTGGGCGTCGGCGGGCGCATGGTGCTGCCTGTAGGGACGAGCGACCAGCAGTTTCTGCACCTGATTGAGCGTACCCCGACCGAATATATTGAGACGGTGCTGGAGGCTGTCAAGTTCGTGCCTTTGCTGGGTGGCATCGCTTGATGCGGGTCAAAACAATCGCCCCTCACCATTGCTCCCTCTCCCACCGGGGGAGGGTTGGGGAGGGGGAGACGGGCATAACCGATTTCATGGCTTTGCCCAGTAAATCTACTCTGCCCGTTTGGCTGGCTGTCTTGTTTCTGGTTTTTCTGATCCCTGCTTGCAGCGTGACGCCGGACAAGCCAAAGGATGGCGGCAAGAAGAGCGCAGCCAGTAAAGCTCGCGAGCCGGACTGGCGACCGCCAACGCATCTCGTCAAGAAGGGCGATACGCTTTACGCCATTGCGCTGGAATATGGCTACGACTACAAGGAACTGGCCGAAATCAATGGTATCGTGCCGCCTTACATCATCCGCATCGGGCAAACGCTGAAACTGGCCAGTCCGCCTGCTCAGGAAAGTCAGGCCGCAGTCGCGACTCCGCTCAAACCGGCTGTCAGCATCAGCGAAAGCCGTGTATCTTTGCCGGCAAACGACAAGCTCAAGACCCAGCCCAAACCGGTCAAGATTCCCTGGTCTGCCGAGGCAGAGAATGCAATCAAGCCAGAACCGGTTCCAGTCAAGGTGGTCAGCGTTCCAGTCGTTCAGGACGCCAAACAACCTGAAATCAGGCCAGCTGAAAGCAAGCCTGCGCCTGTGGCAGCGGATGACAAGAAACCTGTACAGCCAGCGCCTGCGGAAGATGACGATCTGGACTGGGCCTGGCCTTCCAAGGGGAAGCTGGTTGCCAGTTTCAATGAGAGCAATAATTCAAAGGGTATCGACATTGCCGGAAAATCCGGCCAGGCAGTGCTGGCAGCGGAATCCGGCAAGGTGGTGTATAGCGGCAGCGGTCTGCGCGGCTATGGGAAACTGGTCATCATCAAGCATAACAAGACCTTCCTGAGCGCTTATGCGCACAACAGCCAGATTCTGGTCAAGGAAGGGCAAAGCGTCACGAAAGGTCAGCGGATTGCCGAAATGGGCAACAGCGATGCCGACCAGATCAAGCTTCACTTCGAAATACGTCGTCTGGGAAAACCGGTCGATCCGCTCAGGTATTTGCCGGATAACGGGTGATGGATGTAGGTGCGAATTTATTCGCACAATCAGTCGCTCATGTGCGAATAAATTCGCACCTACATCCCCTCACCGCTCTATCTGATTCACCCAAACCAGCGCCTTGACATAAAGCGTGTTGACCAGCTCGGGTGAAATTTCACATTTCTTCGCCAATAGCCGCACTTGCTCCTCGTTCTGATCAGTGCATGCAATGGCTAGTTTGAGGAATTTGGAATAGGCGCCGCCATTGAACAGCAGTGCTTGTTCCACCAAAGGGGAAAGCGAAAAATTTCCGATAACGGTGGAAAGGGGCGCGTTGAACAGTTTGTCGGCGCAGGAAAGCATGCCGGTTACAAACAGGGGGGAGCAATCTTCGGCGGGCAGGATGCGTTGTCCGAAGAGTTCGGTCAGGCGGCCTCGCAAGGTGGCATTTTCAAGTAGCGTGTCCTGATTTTCCGCGCTGCCAAAAAGGATGACGCATAACCAGCGGTGAAACCCATCATGACCGATATGGACAAGCGCATCGGAAATGCAGGTAACAATATCTTCCGGGCCGCTGGCGCTGGCGTAGAGGTACTTCAGTAATCTTCCAGCGATATCTCCCTCGTTTTTCAGGGCAACCTCGATTGCGCTGAACTCGGCCCGGTTCCTGACCAGATTCATCAGAAGGATGATGCGCATCAGGCGAAGCCCGGATGTTGGCTGCTGAATGTTGGCGGTGTCCTCAAACAGGCTTCCCTGGAAATGTCTGAAAGACAAACGCGAGGCGGCCTTTCTGTCCTCTTCATCATGAATGTTTCTGGCGATCAGCGTCTTGCCTGAGAGGCGAGGCATGTCCAGAAGATGTGGGCCGGTATCCAGAATGCTTTTGCGGGTAATGTTGAAGCGGACATATTCAGCCAGTCCAAGCAGTGGATAGAGCCCAGGCGAGTAAGTGAAGTCGTCTAGCGCAAATCGGAAGCCTGCCGATTTCAGTTCGCGGCAGCGTGACATAAGCTTGTCTGCGTGGTTCGGATCGGGCTGGATGGCCAGCACGGTTTTACTGGCATTCAGGTCGGACAGGAGCGGGTGATGGAGCGATTCCATTTCCAGACGTATGAAGGTGAGCTTTTTGCTAGGCGGTTCTCCTGAACAGACGATGTTCTTGAGTAACAATTCATCCTGGGTGGATCGCAGCGCCGCATTTTTCGGTGCGGCGTCATCGCGGTTGCCGAGCAGGACTTCGTGCCCAATGACTTCCCCGGTTGGCTGGTAATAAATGTTTTCTCGGCGAATCATCCCGGTGCTGGATGAGAGGACAGTCTGTGTAAAGTCGGTGGCGGCTTCCATCCGATAGCTTGAGAATGGCAATTCATCTTCGTTGCTGCTGAACATTTGTTCAGCCTGGAACATGGCTTCGGAAGGGTCGGATCTAAATCCGAAAAGTCTGCTGAACATGGCGCTTATTCCATTTGTGGATAGAGTCCATGCTATCGAAATTCAAATGACCGGGTAATCAGGCAGACTCGGGTTAAGGGGTAGGGGATTCCCTGATTCTGCTACCGGCGCCCTACCGGTATCCTAGCGTGATGATTTCTTTTCCTGGTCGATCCACTGGACGGCAAAGCGGGTTAATTCAGCGGCGGTTTTCAAGCCAAGTTTTGTTTTGAGGTGAGCGCGGTGGGATTCTACCGTCTTGACGCTTCGATTAAGTTCAGTCGCGATTCTGCTCGTGGAATAACCCTCTCCCATCAGGCGGAAGACTTCCAGTTCACGGTCGCTGAGCAGGTCAATTGGAGACAGTGCGCCTTCATCGCCATTGCACAGGCGTTCGAGTACTTTGCTTTTCATCCTTTCGCTGAGATAGATGTTGCCCTGCAATACCTGGCGGATGGCGGTGAGCATGTTGTCCGTGGCTTCCTGCTTCATGATGTAGCCGCGCGCGCCAGCCCTGAGCGCGCGCTCGGCATAAAGGGTTTCGTCGTGCATGGAAATGACCAGGGACGGCTGGGTAAAGTTGTGTGCTTTCAGCGTCTTGATCAGTTCTATTCCAGATACGCCTTCCAGCGAGATATCCACCAGCAGCACGTCGGTAGGATGCTTTTCCAGCCAGGCGAGCGCTTCCTGAGCGGAGGCTGCCTCACCGCAGGTTTCCAGGTCGCTTTCCTGGTTGATCATCTGGGCAATGCCCTGCCGCACGATGGGGTGGTCATCAACGATGAAAACTTTTTTCTTGGCAGTCCGCATTCGGGTCATCCTGATTTTGTTTGGAGCTGGCTTCCGGCTCATCGAAAAAACACCTGATCCTGCAACCTTGCCCAAGCGTGGAAACGATTTCCAGCTTGCCGCCCAGTATTTTGGCACGATGCCGCAAGATTTGCAGCCCCATTCCGGATTCTTTCCGCTTTGCCTCGCCTGCACCAAACCCCCTGCCATTATCCTGAACGGAAAGAAAATATCGTGTTCCAATTTTCCCGAGTTCGATTGTAATCTGCTGAGCCTGTCCGTGTTTGATCGCGTTGTTGACTGCTTCCTGGGCAATCCGGTAGAGGTGGTTGGCCGCATGGTGGCTCAGACCGGGAATGGCGCTGCCAACATGAAATTTGCAGCCAATCGAGAGTTTTTTGGTAATCGTCCCGGCCAACGCGTCGAGTGCGGATTGCAGACCATTCTCGGTGTTTTCGACCGGTTTCAGTCCACGCGCAAGCTGGCGGGTTTCGGCGATGCTCTGGTTAATCATGTCGGCAATGACGCTTGCCTGAGCCGCTTCCGGGCGCTCTGCTGCTGCAAGCTTTCCAGCCAATGCCTTGCACATGAAGGCGGTGCCGGTTAAAACCTGGCCAAGCCCGTCATGCAGTTCGTGGCCGATGTGTTGTCGTTCCTGCTCGCCGCTTTCCAATATCTGGCTCTCCAGGCGGCGAATGGTGGCTTCTGCTTCCTTGCTTTCGGTGATGTCTGTCGCGATTTCCAGCCGGACAATACGTCCGTCTATCCAGCGAATGGCGCTGTCATGAATCATGTACCAGCGTTGGGTGATCGCATTCTGAAACTCCCATACGTAGGACGCCGCTGGTGAACCATCCGGATTGAGCAATCTGGAATTGCTGCAGAATGCGCAGGGGCCGGTCTGTCCGGACTGCAATGCCTGCCAGCACAATTTCCCTCGCACCTCACCAAATGACTTCTGGGTAGATTCATTGATGAACAGGAGTTCATAGGTTTGCATGTCCGAGACATAGACCAGTGCATCCAGACTGTTCAACACAGTGGAGAGAATGGCGCGCCGCTCTTCCTGGGCATCTTGCAGAGATTTCAGGGCGCGAACCATATTGTTGACACCCCGTTCGAGAATGGCGATTTCACCGCCTGAACGCACCAATACCCGTTCGTCGAGCGAGCCTTTGCCAATATGGTCGACCACCTTGGCCAGCGACATGATCGGTTGTGCCAACTGGCGTGCCATGCGCAGCGCCAGTAGCGCCGTGATGGCCAGGCCGACCAGTGCGATGAGCAGGCTGTTGCGGACCAGTCGATCTTTCTCGGCGATACTGGCCAGACGGGAAACTTCCACGACGATGTACCCGAGTGTTTTCTGTTCCGAAGCGGGCTGGCCTCGGTCGCCCGAATCAAGGTAGGACTCGATCTCGGTCTGGCTTTGTCTGATTGGGGCAGAGAAAATCATTTCATAGTGATAAGGGAAAACTTGAGGGTGGATTTCCTGTAATACTGCGGAGGATATGTCCCAGCTGATTTGCCCTTCGGATGCGAGTGTGAAGCCATTTTTATCAAGGATTTTGACTGCTGTGACATCGGCTTCCTGCCTGGCAGATTTTGCTAATTGGCTGAGAATCCCGGTATTGCCGGAAAAAACACCAAATTCGCAGGCGGGCGATAGTTGGCGAACAATGGCCAGACCGCGCCCCTGAAGCGATCGGTCAATTTCCTGAAGGCGGGTATAGGTGTCATAAGCGGTCAGCCCGATTGCCATCACCAGCGCGGGTGCCAGGCCGAGAAGCAGGGCCTGGCTTTTGAACTTCCATTTCAGCGCCATGCGGGCTACGGGGACAACATGAAATATGGATAGCAATGTAGGTCGGCCTTCAGGCCGACAAGTCGGCCTGAAGGCCGACCTACGCAGATAAAATTCATTGTCATGAGAGCGCCCATGATGGATTGTCAGGAAAGCGCATACAGCGCCGTCACTTCGCTACCGTTACCGCTGAAAGTGACGCTTTGCGAAATCTGTTCGGCCAACGCGATACCTCGTCCTGATGGCCGATTGTCTAAATTCTTATCTGGGGCGGCTTTGTTGTTGAGCTGTGTCTTGTAATCAAATCCTGGGCCACTGTCGTGGAGTCGAAGGAAGATCAGTTCCTGCTCGTTCTGGCGCAGGCGCTCGATGTCGATTTCGATTATCCCTTGCTGCAAACTGTTCAGGCGCTGGCGGCGCTCGTCAATGTAGCGCTCGAAGCCATCCGGTTCGTGCTTGAGGCGGGAATCCAGCCCCAGAATGCCGTGATCCACCGCGTTGTTGAATAGCTCGGTAAAAATCAGGAACACCGGCCCCCGGTGTGCTTTCTCCAAATGCAACTGATCCATCCAACTCAGTAGCATGGGTATGATGTCGATTGTCTTGAGCTCGACCCAACTTAGCCGAATTTCTATTTTCCAGCGGCAGGGGAGGGATGCTTCGCTGGCGGCAGCGACCGGGGCATTGGCCAGAACCTGGACAGGCAGACTGTCAGAAGCATCATGAACACAGTCAATGCATGCCAACGTGATGTCGTCGTGGGCAGAATATCCAGCCAGCTCCTGCCGTATCATTTCGTTGCAATCGTCCGGTTGCGAATGGCTGAATGCCGCAAATATCCGTTCAACCCCTTCCATCCCCAGTTCATTTCCCAGCTTGTCCAGGGCTTCGGGCAGTCCATCCGAATAGAGGAACAGTCGACCGGTATCCGGCCAGCCGAACACTTCTGTACTGGCATCAAAGTCCTGGTCTGAAAAGATGCCCAGAGCCGGGTGATTAGACCCCCATCGCCGGATAATCTGACCATTCTGGTTCGCAAACAGAACAGTCGGGTTGCCGCCGTTCCAGAGTTGCAGGGTTTTATTGGGAAAATTGAAAGAAACCAGGGTGGCTGCGACGAATCGTTCAGTCGGCATCAGGTACCTGATCTTCCGGTTCAGTTCGCTGGCGATGGATGAAATGGAGAAACCCTTCCCACTCATGCTGTAAAAGATATCGACCACCGGCATGACATTCAATGCGGCGGACAGCCCATGGCCGGTGCCGTCTGCCAGCAGAATGTGTACTTCGTCTGTCGGCGTCCGGGCTGAAATGAAAATGTCGCCGCTAAAAAACTGGGCCGGGAGATTAAAGGAGTGAATACGTTGCTGATTCAAGCGCCCGGTATGAGTAATCCTATCGATCAGGTATTTTGCCAGCGAGATTTCGCGTTCGTTCGCATCGCGATATTGTTCCAACTGGCGGGTATTATCGAGAATCTGGCGCTGCATGTCGGCAATCCGCATGACCGCCTTGATGCGTGCATCCAGCAACAGCAGGTTGATTGGCTTGGCAATGAAATCGTCACCGCCAGCCTGGATGCCCCTCAGATGATCCTCATCCCCGGTCTTTGCCGTCAAAAACAGGATCGGCACCCATGGACCGCCCAAGGCGCGAATTTTGGCGGCTGCCTCGAATCCATTCATTACCGGCATCATCACGTCCATCAGCACCAGATCGGGTGATTCGGACTGGAACTTTTCGAATGCTTCAAGGCCATTGTGAGCCACGATAGCCGTATGTCCCTGCTTGCTGATGAACTTGCCCAGCAACAGCAGATTCATCTCGGTGTCATCGACGAGCAGGATTTTTAGAGTGCGATGCAAGCTCATATGCGGGTCATCCTAGCGGATGGTGAACAGTTTGCCGAAATTCGCCACATCCAGCACCTGCTTGACGATGCCCCGGCAATTGGTGAGTGATAGCGATTTTTGGGATGCGGTTGCCTTTTCCCGCAACAGTAACAGCATGCCAAGCGCGGAACTATCGAGGTAATCAACCGCACCCAGGTCGATCTCGACCTCTCGAACCAAAACGTCGGTCAGTGCTGGCTCATAGGCGCCCCTGAATTCCCGGTGAGAATTGAAATCGAAGCGGCCAGATAGTGAAACTTTGGTTTTGCCGCCTTCTTTTGTGGATTTGATCTGGATGGCGCTCATATGGATTTCCCGTGATTATGTTTGATATAGGTTTTTCTAAACCCTGAACGACCGTGCGCCCATGTTGGCTAGTTGCTTCATGACCTTGCCTGCTATTTCCTTCAGCGGCAGGACTTCGTCCACACCGCCAACGGCAATGGCCTCCTTGGGCATCCCGAAGACCACGCAACTCGCTTCGTCCTGAGCGAAATTGTAGGCGCCCGCCTGTTTCATTTCCAGCATACCCGCTGCGCCATCCTTGCCCATGCCGGTCAAAATCACGCCGATGGCATTTTGCCCCGCGCAGTTTGCAGCGGAACGGAACAACACGTCAACGGAAGGACGGTGGCGGTTGACTGGTGGACCCTGATTCAGTTCACACACATAGTTTGCGCCACTGCGCTTAAGCAGGAGGTGAGAGTGACCGGGGGCGATATAGGCGTGGCCTGGCAGCACCCGGTCGCCCTGGGCGGCTTCCTTGACCGTGATCCGGCACAAGCCGTCCAGGCGCTGTGCGAAGGAGTTGGTGAAGGCTTCCGGCATGTGCTGGGTAATGAGTATGCCGGGGCAGTCGGGAGGGAGCTGGACAAGAAATTCCTTGATGGCTTCGGTGCCGCCAGTTGAAGCACCGAGAATGATCAATTTTTCGGTAGACGAAATCCGGGCTGATGAAGAAGGCAGGATCGCATCTGCGCTTAAACGGGGCGTGCCCCCCGCGTCAGTCACAGGCGAGGTTTCCCGGCCAGAAGAGGGCGGGGGAGTGTTGGATGCGGAAGACGTGTTCTTGCGAATGCGGGCTCGCGAAGCTGCGCGGATTTTTTCAGCAATGTCCTCGCTGTATTCTTTCATGCCGTGGGTGATGTCCATCTTGGGCTTGGCGAGAAAATCCACTGCGCCCAGTTCCAGCGCCCGGAACGTGATGTCGGAGCCGCGTTCGGTGAGCGTCGAAATCATCACTACCGGCATGGGGCGCAGCCGCATCAGTTTTTCAAGAAAATCCAGTCCGTCCATCCTGGGCATCTCGACATCCAGCGTGAGCACATCGGGGTTCAGTTGCTTGATCATTTCGCGCGCTACCAGCGGGTCAGGCGCCGCCCCAACGACCTCCATGTCCGGCTGACTGTTGATGACTTCCCTCAATACGCCGCGAATCAGCGCAGAATCATCAACGATCAGGACTTTGATTTTGGGGTTTTGCATTCAGTCAACTTATGTCTAAAAAAATCGTTTACCGGGCGAATACCCGCAGGGCACAAGTAAATTCGCCCCTACATTAGATGCCCATCAATCAAACAACTCCACATCGCCTTCCATTTTTGAGTAGCGCAGGCGCGAGCTGTAAGCCTGTTCTCTTTCAATAATCGTGTCATTGTGGACTTGGCGCAGTTTTCTCACTAGCACCTTGCCAGTTTGAGGAAAGAAATACACTTTGCGCGGGTAGATGTCCATGAGATCCTGGGCGACGACCCGGATCTGTTCCGTGTGCAGGTAATCCAGCGCGAAGCGGGCGTTGCGCTCGCCGACTTTGGCGACCGTGAAGCCGCGCAGGACGTTGCCGCCACCGAAAACCTTGGCTTCCAGATTGGCGCGTTTTGCGCCCAGTTTGAGCAACTGGTTAATCAGCATTTCCATTGCATAGGCCCCATAGCGAGCCGATGCGCCAAGCGGATTGCCCTGGTCCTGGCCGGCATCCGGCAGCATGAAGTGGTTCAAGCCGCCGATTCCGCTGATCCGATCCCGGATACAAGCCGAAACGCAGGAACCGAGCACCGTCACCAGCAACATGTTGCGCCCGGTGGTGTAATACTCGCCAGGCAGGATTTTCGCTGCGTCAATTTCAAAATTCCGGTCGTAATAATGGTTGGGTGCGAGAACTTCCTCATATCCCTGACCACTGCCAAGATCGGCTTCCTGCTCAGGCATGGTGCGCCCGGTTTTTGTCCGCTACCTGGTAAACAGTGTTTCCATTGAGCCGAAACAAGCTGGCGGCGTGATGAAAACTCTCGGAGTGGCCGGCAAAGAGTAGTCCGTCCGGTCGCATCAGCGGCATGAATCGTTCAAGAATCTTGAGTTGAGTCGGTTTGTCAAAGTAGATCATGACGTTGCGGCAGAAGATGGCGTCAAATGGGGGGCGCAAGGGCCAATTGTCGGCGAGCAGATTAAGCTGGCGAAAGGTAATCATGTTACGCAGCTCTGGCCTGACGCGCGCAAAGCCCTCCTGGTTGCCGGTGCCTTTCAGGAAAAAGCGTTTCAAACGCTCCGGGGACATTTTTTCCAGCCTGTCCAGCGGATAGACGCCCGCCTCTGCCTTGGCCAGCACATTGGTGTCGAGATCGGTCGCGATGATCTGGACGGGCGGCGTGTAGGAATTGAACGTCTCGATCATGGTCATGGCCATGGAATAAGGTTCTTCCCCTGTGGACGAGGCTGAGCACCAGAGTGAAAGCGGGTGTTTTACAGCAGATTTTTTTGCATGCTCCGCCAGAATGGGAAAATGATGCTGCTCGCGAAAGAACGAGGTAAGGTTGGTCGTGAGCGCGTTGGTAAAAGCCTGCCACTCTGTTTCATTATTGCTTTCCAATAGCTTCAGGTAGGCGCCGAACGTGGCAATTCCGGTTGCCCGCAAACGTCGTGCCAGACGGCTGTAAACCATGTCCTTCTTGCTCTGATTCAGCGCAATGCCGGCGTGGTCATAGATGAGCTTGCGCACGGTCTCGAAATCCTTGTCCGTGAAATGGAATTCGCGTTGGTTGTCGGTCATTTTCTTGCCTTTTTTGGTTAGTGGAATGTGAAGGGTGAAATGTATTCACTACATTTCCTCCACATTTCACCTTTCACAGCGTCGCGGCTCTTGTGCCCACTGGGTATCACCTAAAACTCTGCCCATTCATCATCCCTTGCCGGCGCAGGTTTTACAGTCGTCCTGGGCGGATTCCTGACCACCGAAGTCTGTGTGCGGGGGCGAGCCAGCGCGCGTTGTTTTGGCGCTGCGGCATCCGAAACCTTGAATACCGACACGGAGGTGGCGAGGCTCTGCGCCTGTTCTTCCAGCGATTCGGCTGCGGCTGCGGCTTCTTCGACCAGCGCGGCGTTTTGCTGGGTGACTTCGTCCATCTGGGTGATGGCGAGGTTGACCTGCTCGATCCCCGCGCTTTGCTCGGTAGAGGCAGCCGAGATTTCCGCCATGATGTCGGTCACGCGCTTGATGGAAGTGACGACTTCTTCCATGGTTTGACCCGCATTGGCCACCAGTTTGGAGCCAGTTTCCACCTTGCTGACCGAATCGCCGATCAAGGTCTTGATCTCCTTGGCGGCTGCTGCCGAGCGTTGCGCCAGATTGCGGACTTCGGCCGCCACGACGGCGAAACCGCGCCCCTGTTCGCCCGCCCGAGCGGCTTCGACCGCGGCATTCAGCGCCAGGATGTTGGTCTGGAAAGCAATGCCGTCGATTACGGAAATGATGTCCACGATCTTGCGCGAGGATTTGTTGATGGAATCCATGGTCGTCACGACTTCGCTGACTACCGAACCGCCCTTGACCGCGACGGTCGATGCGCTGATGGCAAGCTGGTTGGCCTGACGGGCGTTGTCCGCGTTCTGCTTCACGGTGGAAGTCAGTTCTTCCATGCTGGAAGCGGTTTCTTCCAGCGAGGAGGCCTGTTCCTCGGTGCGCTGCGACAAATCGCTGTTGCCGGCGGCAATCTCGCGCGCGGCGGTATTGATGGTATCGGTTGCGTCGGCGATCTGGCCGATGATGGACTTGAGCTGTTCTACCGTGGCATTGGAATCGCTCTGAAGTTCGGCAAACATGCCCTGATAATCGCCTTCCATGTTGTGGCGGAGGTCGCCGACCGCCAGCGCCTTGAGCACTTGCGCCACATCACTCATGCCGCTTTCTGTCGTTTGCACCAGGTTGTTGATGCCATCGGCCAGTTGCAGGAAGAAGCCTTCTTTGCCAGACGTTGCCAGGCGGTTGGTAAAATCACCTGCCGCCGCCGCATTGACCAAGTTCGCCACTTCATGCTCGACAGCCACTTCCGCCGTGCGGTCTGTCCACTGACTGACGCGACCCAGATGCGCGCCGCGCTCGTCGGTGATGGGGCGAGCCGCCAGACGCAGGTGATGGTCGCGGAACAGGAAATCCACATCCGCGCCGGTTTGCGCCGCCGCCTGCAATTTTGCGGCGCTTTCCGGGTCGTTGAACAGGTCGGAAAGTTTCTTGCCAACCAGTCCCTGCACATCGAAACCTGCGCCAGCAATATTTTGCATCAGTTTTCTGGCTGCCGGTGTCATGTGTTTCAACAGGCCATCATTATCCGAAATAGTCACGCAGGCGCTGGAACTGTCGAGCGCGGTCTTTACGATCTGGGCATTCCGCGTCTGCATGCGGGATTCGGCCAGATCGAAACCAAAGCGGATATACAGTGATTTGAAGGCATCGGTCATGCTGCCGATTTCATCATTGCGCACCTTGTCCACGGTAATGTTGAAATTACCCTGCGAAACTTCTTTCATATGCTTGGACACCTCGCTTAAAGGTGCGGTAATCACCTTGATTGCACTGCGTGCGAGGAGGGCGCCCAAAATCAGGGAGGCTCCAATCATGCTGCCCAGATGCTCCGTCATGCCGTATAAGCCCAGTATGCCCACCGCCGCCACCATGGCCAATAAAATGGCGGCGAGCCCCCAGATACGGGTGGTTATTTTCTGGTTGTGTATCGTGTCGGCAAGGGTTGCGATGAGGCCGGTCTTGACAACCTTTCCTTCGCGAATGGCGAGTCCTCTGGCTTGGCCCGCCTTGAACTGGGCGTATATTTTTCCAACTGCATCGGTCGTGGCGCGGTCCGGTTTACTGCGCACCGACAGGTAGCTGGTAATGGCGCCGCTTTCAAAAATAGGTGTGGCATTGGCCAGCACCCAGTAATGATCGCCACTTTTGGTGCGATTCTTGACATAGCCGGTCCAGGGTTTGCCGGATTTCAGGGTGTCCCACAAGTCCTTGAAGGCCTCTGGCGGCATATCCGGATGGCGCACGATGTTGTGCGGGGAACCAATCAGTTCTGCTTCTGTAAAGCCGCTGATTTCAAGAAAATAGGGATTGACGTAGGTAATCAAGCCCTTGGGGTCTGTCCTGGAGACGATAAACTCTCCGTCCCGCATGATTTGTTCAATCCCGGTCACGGGCATATTTAGTCTCATCTATTTCCCCTTTAATATAACAATTCGTTCTGCATTTTGGTGAAAGGCAATGCTTGAACCTGTAAAACTCAGTTAACCACGGGGTGCACGGGGATCACGGGGCAAAATCAATGTGTTACACGATTTTCCCCTATCACCAAATGGGTGAGCCATGTCAAGCGCCAAACCCCATGGCTTTCCCCGTGATCCCCGTGTCGCCTAGAGGCGCCTACTTTTGGTCCCCGTGGTTCAAATACGGTTTTTAGGTTGAATCACTCTAGTGTTGGGTACGGCACTGATCAGTAAAAACTACTCGGCTACATCAGCTGCCTATCATCAATTATCTGGGCGATATCCTAAAACTCTGCCCAATCGTCTTCGTCTGTATGAGCGGATGGCCTGGTTTTACTGGACGGCTTGGCTTGCGCTACTCTCGGTGTGTGACTGGCCGCCGGTCGATGGGCGGGTAACGCACGGCTCCCTGTTTGTGCTGCCAGCTTGAAAACACTGACTGCACTGCCCAGACTTTGTGCTTGCTCCTCCATCGATTCGGTAGCGGCAGCAGCTTCTTCAACCAGCGCGGCGTTTTGCTGGGTGACTTCGTCCATCTGGGTGATGGCGAGGTTGACCTGCTCGATCCCCGCGCTCTGTTCGGTAGAGGCCGCCGAAATTTCCGCCATGATATCGGTCACGCGTTTGATGGCAGTGACGATTTCTTCCATGGTTTGACCCGCATTGGCCACCAGTTTGGAGCCGGTTTCCACCTTGCTGACCGAGTCGCCGATCAGGGTCTTGATCTCCTTGGCTGCGGCTGCAGAGCGTTGCGCCAGATTGCGGACTTCTGCGGCCACGACTGCGAAACCGCGCCCCTGTTCGCCCGCCCGAGCGGCTTCGACCGCTGCATTCAGCGCCAGAATGTTGGTCTGGAAAGCAATGCCGTCGATCACGGAAATGATGTCCACAATCTTGCGCGAGGATTCGTTGATGGAATCCATGGTCGTCACCACTTCGCTGACCACCGAACCGCCCTTGACTGCAACGGTCGATGCGCTGATGGCAAGCTGGTTGGCCTGTCGGGCGTTGTCGGCGTTCTGTTTGACGGTGGACGTCAGTTCTTCCATGCTGGAAGCGGTTTCTTCCAGCGAGGAGGCCTGTTCCTCGGTGCGCTGCGACAGATCCGTGTTGCCAGCAGCAATTTCCTTGGCTGCGGTGTTGATGGTGTCGGTGGATTCTCGGATTTGCCCGATGATTCCCTTGAGCTTCCCTACGGTGGAGTTGGCGTCATCCTTGAGTTGACCAAAAGTGCCAGAATAGCTGTTGGTGATGACCTCGGTCAGATCGCCTTGCGATAGCGCATTCAGCACGCGCCCCACTTCACTGAGCCCGGTTTCGCTGGTCTGGATGAGCAGGTTGATGCCTGTCGCCAGTTGCAGGAAGAAGCCTTCCTTGCCTTGAATTTCAATCCGCTGTGTGAAGTCTCCCCTGACAGCGGCATCCACTATGCCGGATACTTCATTTTCTACGGCCACTTCGGCTGTACGATCCTGCCACTCGGCGACTGCGCCCAGACGTTGACCTTGCTCATTGATGACCGGACTGGCGCGTACAGTCATGGATCGGCCGCCCAGAACCATGCTGGCCGAGTAGGTGCTGGTAAAGGATGAGAGAAGTTGAGCCTGGTGCGATGGATTTTTGTGAAAAGTGTCGATACTGGTTCCCACCAGGCTGGAAGCCGAGAAATTCGGCAATTGTTGGCGTATGCCAGCCTCGGCTTTGCCGAGCAGGTTCACCACTGATTTATTGACGTAAATGATATTGCGCGCGGTGTCCGCAATCATGACCCCGGTGGAGACGTTGTCCAGAGCTATTCTGATACGCAGATTTTCGTCGGCGATTTTGCGTTCTGCCTTGATGCGATCCAGCAATTGCTGCTGCATGATTTTCATGCTGGCCATCAGGCTGGTACGGTCGTCTTTGCTGACATGGATGGGGTTGTCGAGGTTTCCTGCCGCGATATTGTGCAGTGTGGTCACTGCTACCAATGGTTCCCCGCCCAATTGTTTCAGCAGGGAACGGATCAGGGCTGCGGCAATGAATAGCGTAAGCAGTACGGACACCAGGGTGAGCAGGATATAGATCATCATGGTCTGCCATGCCTGATTTTTCATCAGCGTAGCGGCGGCGAGCAGGTCGCTTGAAACCCGGTCTTCCACTTCTTTCATCAGGTTGATTTTGCTGGTCATCGCCTTGAACCAGTGGGCGGCATCCACTTTGCCCAGACTGGCTTCAGCGGCATTGTCCATGGCCAGTTTCTTCAGGCGCGCGACCTCGTCCACGGCTTCGCCGGATAGTTTCTGCTTGTAAAAGGCTTGCTGGTCTTCCAATGCATTATTCTTGAATAACTGCGTATATACATTTTGAGCCGAGTCGTTGGAGAGAAAGCGGGCAAACATTTCCGGGGTGAACTTGTCGGCAGCGAATACGTTGGATAGCGTGGCGCGTTCAATGCCAGCCCGCTCCTTGGCCTGAAGCAGACTGGCGTACACACTGGCCAAGCGCGATATTTCGCGCTGGCTGGCGAGCAGGGCAACCTGTCCTGGAATATCAAGATACAAGCCGATGGTCTGGGTGTAATAGCCAATCGCTTCGCCAGCGGGAATATCGAGCGCGCTGATTGCGCTGCGTTTGGCTGCCAGTGTCTCCAATGATTTGCTTGCCGTGTCGAGACGATTTTTCAGGCTGGGGTCGAACTGGCTGGCATCAAATGCGAGCAGAGCCGATTTCAGGTCGCCAATACGCTGGTCGGTTTCCTTTCTCTGACCGGGCAAGTCCTTGCTGAATTTGGCTCCTTTGCTGCCGATAAAACCCGCGCTCATGCCCCTTTCTTTCTGCATTTCGTGCGCCAGCGCACCGATCTTGACCGACAGACCTGCCAGCGATTCCATGTTGCCCATGTTGTTCGACAAAACGGATTTTTCGAGCGTTGTCACCAAGGCGAAATAAAGCAGAGCCAACACGGGGACGAGCACCATCACAATCAGTCTGGTGCGGGTGCTGAGGTTCTTGGCAAACATGGATCGATTCCTTAATGGATCAAAATGGGTCAGAATTCCGCCCAGTCGTCATCTTCAGTCTTGGCTACGGGTCTGGCTTTGACGGCGGGTCGGGTTGACGTGCTTGGCAAAGCTCGCGGTGCGTGGCTGCTTGCAGGACGAGCAGGCGCAGATAGCGCGCGGCTGTTGGCCAATTTGAACACGCTGACCGAGCCTGCGAGTCCTTGCGCCTGATCTTCCAGCGATTCGGCAGCCGCCGCTGCCTGCTCGACCAGCGCAGCGTTTTGCTGGGTGGTTTCATCCATCTGGGTAACGGCGCGGTTGACCTGTTCGATCCCGGCGCTTTGCTCGGCAGAGGCGGCCGATATTTCCGACATGATGTCGGTCACGCGCTTGATACCGGTCACGATTTCCTGCATGGACTGTCCGGCATCGTCCGCCTGGCCTTGTCCGCGCATGACCTTGGAGACAGACTCGTTGATGAGGTGCTTGATTTCCTTGGCCGCATTGGCGGAGCGCTGCGCCAGATTGCGCACTTCGCTCGCGACCACCGCGAAACCGCGCCCCTGCTCGCCTGCCCGCGCGGCTTCCACGGCGGCGTTCAGGGCCAGGATATTGGTCTGGAAAGCAATTCCGTCGATGGTGCCGATGATCTCGGCAATTTTGGTCGATGAATCGGCAATCTGCTCCATGGTCGTTACCAGTTCGCCGACCACGGCGCCACCTTTGTCTGCAAGGCTGGAGGCGCCAATGGCGAGCTGGTTGGCCTGACGGGCGTTATCCGCGTTCTGTTTGACGGTGGACGTCAGCTCTTCCATGCTGGAAGCGGTTTCTTCCAGCGAGGAAGCCTGTTCTTCCGTGCGCTGAGAGAGGTCGCTATTGCCTGCGGAAATTTCGCGCGCGGCGGTGTTGATGGTATCGGTCGCCTCCTTGATCTGGGTGACAATGGTGGTGAGTTGCGCGACCGTGGCATTGGCATCGTCTTTCATCTGGCCGATGGTGCCTGCGTATTCGCCCTGCACCTTACGGGTCAGGTCGCCCTGAGAAAGCGCGCCCAGCACCTCGACCATTTCGGCCATGCTGCGGGAGAGGGCGACCAGCATCTGGTTGATGCGCTCGGCCAGGCTCAGGAAGAACCCCGCTTTGCCTGCCATATCAATGCGCTGGCTGAAGTCGCCCAGCACGGCGGCGGAAATCACCTGATTGACTTCGTCTTCCACATTGACTTCCGCCGTCCGATCCAGCCACTCGGCGACCGAACCCAGACGCTTGCCCTCTGCGTCGATCACCGGGTTGGCGGTGACGGTCATGTGGCGGGTGCCAATGGTGAGTTTTGCAGCGTAGGTCGTGGTCAGCCTTGCCAGCAGGCCAGCCTGATGAGATGGGTTCTTGTGGAACTGGTCGATGTTGGTGCCCAGCAGTTTGTTAGCAGAGAAGGCAGGCAAGACCTTGCGAATTTCCGATTCAGCTTCACTCAGGATGCGTTCGACCGACTTGTTGACGTAAATGATGTTGCGCTCGGTGTCGGCAACCATCACGCCGCTGGAGACGTTGTCCAGCGCAATCTTGAGGCGCAAGGTCTCGGCGGCGCGCTGTAGCATGGCGCTGACATCGGTATCGAGCTTGGCTTGCATCTGGCCAAGCGATTCCAGCAATTCGCCCATTTCGTCTGGGCGCTCGATGGAAATGGTGTTTTTGTAGTTGCCTTGCATGATTGCCGCCGCCAGCGTTTGCGCTTGCAGAATCGGACGATTGATGGCGCGCATGACCCAGATGCCCAGCGCGATCGCGGCGAGGAACATGGTGGCAAGGATCATGAGCGTGGTTCGCAGGTCTGCCTGATAGGCTGCCATTGCGGCATCCCGCGCTTCAGCCGCCTGGGTGATCAGGTCTTCCCTGAGTGCTTTGTTGTCTTGCATGACGACACTGTATGCATCCGGACTCTTGACGAAGATTGAGTTGGCAGCATCCTCAAAATCATTCCGTGCCAATGCCGCAAGCGGGGGCGCGATGCCCAATGCAATATATTTATTCCTGCTTTCCTGAGCGGCTTGTCTTAGTTTCTCGCTGCTTTCATTCATCGAGAAGTTCTCGAATTGTTTATAAAGATCAGCCAGCTTGTCTTTGCGGGTTTTTGCATTAGCTATATGCACACTAAGCGGATGGTCATGGAATTTCGCATAAGGGCTGGCAGGATTATGTTGCAGGGCGCCGAGTAACTCAGCCCGGTTGGCAGCGATCAACAATTCGATTTCTGCGATGTTCTGGACCGGCAGAAGTCGGCTGGAATACATGCTCTCGATGGCGTTCGCCGTGGATTTCAGGTGCATCAATCCGGAGATTCCGATCAAGGCCATGGCGGCCAGCAGTGAACCTACCAGCAGTATTTGCAGATTGCGCAGGCTGATGCGCGCAAGAAAACCATAGTTCTGGTTGGTGGCCATTTTTATCTCCTGTTTTTTGTTAGCTATTAGCTATTAGCTGTTTCAACCAGTTCCATGTCACCGCTCACCACCAGTTTTTCGATGTCCATGACGATGATCATGCGTTCTTCCACCGTGCCCAGTCCTTGAATGTACTGGGTGTCCAGAGCCGTGCTGAATTCGGGCGCGGGCTTGAGCTGGTCGGCTGTCAGGGTGATGACGTCGGATACGCCGTCCACCACGATGCCGACCACGCGCCGGGCGACATTCAGGATGATGACCACGGTGAACTGGTTGTATTCGACTGAACCCAGATTGAATTTGATGCGCATGTCCACGATGGGCACGATGGTGCCGCGCAAATTGATGACGCCCTTGATGAATTCGGGCGTGTTGGCAATGGTGGTGACGGCATCGTAACCCCTGATTTCCTGAACCTTGAGAATATCGATGCCGTACTCTTCCTTGCCCAGCGTGAAGGTCAGGAGTTCCCGGTTGTTGCCCGAAACAGCGTTTTCGATGATTTCCTGCATGGTGCACCCCTTTTTTGTAGGTGCGAATTTATTCGCACATGACATATTGATTGTGCGAATAAATTCGCACCTACACTACCCCCTGAATTCCCTCGCCAACGCAGATACGTCCAGAATCAGCGCAACCTTGCCATCGCCCATGATGGTGGCGCCGGACACGCCTTTGACCTTGCGGTAGTTCGATTCGAGACTCTTGATGACGACCTGGTGCTGTCCGATCAATTCGTCCACAAACAGCGCCATCTTTTTTCCATCCGCTTCAACCAGCACCAGAATGCCGTCCTGGGGCTGTTTGACCCTCGGCTCGATGCCGAATAACTCATGCAGGGCGACCAGCGGCAAGTACTCGCCGCGTACGTGGATAACGCGCCCTTGACCGCTGACGGTCTTGATGTCGTCTGGCGAGGGTTGCAGGGATTCGACAATGAAGCTGAGCGGCAGAATGTAGATTTCATCGCCAACCGAAATTGACAGGCCATCCAGAATGGCCAGTGTCAGTGGTAGCCGGATGATCATGCGAGTGCCGAGGCCGAGTGTCGAGTCGATTTCGATTCGCCCACCCATTTCGTGAATATTGCGTTTGACGACATCCATGCCAACACCGCGTCCGGAAACATCGGTAACGACTTCGGCAGTCGAGAATCCAGGTGCAAAAATCAGCAGCCAGACTTCACTGTCCGGCATGTTGTCCGGAACGGGGATGCCTTTTTCCTTGGCTTTTCCAAGGATTCTGTCGCGGTTCAACCCCGCGCCATCATCACTGACTTCGATGACAATATTGCCGCCCTGATGTTCGGCACGCAGCGTGATCGTGCCCTTGGCTGGTTTGCCTGCGGCAATGCGCACGTCCGGCAACTCGATGCCGTGATCCAGGCTGTTGCGTACCAGGTGGGTCATGGGGTCGGCCAGTTTTTCGATCAGGCCTTTATCGAGCTCTGTCCCTTCGCCCAGTGTCTTGAGCTCGACCTGCTTGTTGAGCTTGTTGGCGAGATCGCGCACGACGCGCGGAAAGCGGCTGAAAACGGAGCTGATCGGCATCATGCGGATGGACATGACCGATTCCTGCATGTCGCGGGTGTTGCGCTCCAGTTGAGCCATGCCATCCATCAGCTTTTCATGAATGGCGGAGTCGAGCTGGCTGGCTGTTTGCGCCAGCATGGATTGGGTAATCACCAGTTCGCCAACCAGATTGATGAGCTGGTCGACCTTGTCCACACTGACACGAATCGATGTGTCGGCAGCAGCAGAAGGTTTGGTCGTGCTGGCCTGTTTTACTGCGGCAGGTGCGGGTTTTGCCGCTATGGCCGGGCTGGGTGCTGGTTTCTCGGGCAGAGGCGCTGTTTCATGGAAAAAGCCATAACCCTGATTTTCTTCTGCCTTGGCCTGGTTGTCTGGCTGAATCTGTTCTATAGGGGCGAAGAAACCATAGGAATCGTCCACCTCGGTGCTGGCTGGGATGGCAGTCGGCAACTCGGTAAAAAAACCATAATCAGCATTAGCTTCAGGTGCCGGCTCAGCACCGAAAAAACCATAGGATTCTTCTTTTGGCTCATCGGTGTCAAAAAACCCATAGGCCTGCACTTCATCGCTACTGCCGTGCATGGCCGTGATGGAAAACTGATCTACTTCGGCAATAAACTCAAACGTTTCGCGTATTTCATCCAGGCCAAGTTGGGTGCTCAGATGCAGTTTCTTGGTCGCAGCTTCACCATCCAGTATTTCCAGCGAGCCCGTCCTGCGGAGTTCTTCATACAGATTTTCCAGACGGTCTGGATGAGCGGCTGTCTCAGGATCTGGCGTGTAGAGAATTTCATAGCGAGTGCCGGTTACTTGCGTCACCTGATCTTCTCTTGCGGGGGAGGGCGACTCACCGGTTTCGGCAATTGCTTGCTGAACGCTTTCGGATGCTTCTCCCTGTGCGAGTTGCTTGAGCCGCGCACAGACATTCTCGATGAGTTCCGGGTCGACATCGCCGCCGTTTTGGTGCGCATCCAGCTGAAGTTTGAGTACGTCGCTGGCAGAGAGGAAGGCGTCGACCATTTCATCGCGCAGGGCAAGTTCTTCCTTGCGCAAGCGATCGAGCAAATTTTCAAGAATATGGGTCACTTCGGTCATGTCGGTGAAACCGAATGTACCGCTTCCTCCCTTGATGGAATGAGCCGCCCTGAAAATGGCGTTGAGGTCATCCAGATTGGGCGCACTGATATCCAGCGCGACCAGCATGCCTTCCATTTGCGCCAGGTGCTCCGCTGTTTCATCGAAGAACACCTGGTAAAACTGGCTCATGTCTATGGTCATTTGCGGCATTCCATATTCAGCGTAGGGTGAATTTACTTGTGCCCGTTTTGTGGGTATTTGCACATATCCGGCCGATTGTGCGAATGAATTCGCACCTACAACACTCAACCAATCACTTTTTTGACGACTTCCACCAGCTTGGTCGGGTCGAATGGCTTGACCAGCCATCCTGTAGCCCCTGCCGCTTTACCTTGGGATTTCATGGTGTCTCCGGACTCGGTGGTGAGCATGAGAATCGGCGTGGTCTTGTAAGCAGGCATGGCGCGCAGGTTCTTGATCAGCGTCAGTCCATCCATGTTGGGCATATTCTGGTCGGTCAAAATCAGGTTGAAGGTTTTGCCCTTTGCCTTGTTCAGACCATCCTGGCCGTCCACTGCTTCAGTGATTTCGTAACCCGCGCTTTTCAGCGTAAATGCGACCATCTGGCGGATAGAGGCCGAATCATCGACTGCCAGAATTGACTTTGCCATTTGAATTCTCCAATGTTTGTGATGGTTGAATAATACTGGTGTTCAGTGTTCAGCTAATAGCTAATAGCTAAAAAAGATCCACATCCCCCGCACTCATGTGCTCCTGTGTGACTGGGTTGTGTTGCATTTGCTCGATGGACTCAGTCGCGTTATCAATCGCCTGTGCAAAGCGACTGATGCGGAGCGAGAAATCCGCGCGCGCGTCGCTGCCGTGCCCGAGTTTATCCATCGGGATGGTGGCAAGCTGCGCGAGCGCGGTTTCTATGGTGCTGATCCGTTTTTCGATGTGGCCGAGCAGTTGGGTGGAAATATCCTGAAATTGCAGCGAGGTGACGGCGATGCCGACATCGCGTTCCACTTCCACGGAAATGGCGGAGAGATTCTCTGCTGTGCTGGACATGCGCTGGTTCATGTCGCCGAGGTCGCCCATCATTTCCTTGACTCTGGACTGGGACTGCATGGCAACCGTCATGTCTCTGGAGGCCATGGTGTTGATGGAGTGTTCGGCCTGACTGACGGATTGGTGCATGGAATGAATATGCTGGCCGATCTGGTCGCTGAAGGCGCTGGAACGGCTGGATAGCAGACGGACTTCGTCGGCAACAACGGCGAACCCCCGCCCGGCTTCGCCTGCGCGGGCGGCCTCGATCGCGGCATTGAGCGCCAGCAGGTTGGTCTGGTTCGAGATGGAACGAATTTCACTCAGTGCGCCGAGTGTTTTGTTGACGTATTCCTTGATGTCGTCCATTTTTTCCACCAGCGACATGCCGATTTTGCTGGTCTCGACGGTGGAATCCACGAAGGCGGACAAAGTGGCCGAAATTTCATGCACGAAATCTTCAAAGGAGGCGTGGTTGGATGCCTCGTCGTCGCCATGCGTAGTCAGGTTCAAAGCCAGTTTCTGCTGTTCGCGGGCATGGCTTTCCATGGCGGTGAAGCTGGTGATGAGCTTGTGAACGGCATCCGACAGAATTGCCTGGGTTTGCCCGACTTCCTGCCTGGCAGTCTCGGCTTGCACGCTGGTTTGCTCATGCAGGCGGGAAAAAAGCATATGGGTTCTTGTCGTCAGCGATTCGATCTGGGCATCCGCTTCGAGCCAGCGCGCGGCTTCCCGATTTTTGACTTTTTTGATGGCGACCAGAAGAATACCCATCCAGCCGAAGTAGAGCAAGAGGAGCAGCGAAACGCGCAACACGCCCGCCAGTTCGCCAGGCTTGCCCCAGATCCACTCGGCGGCCAGCGCGACCAGACCCAGGGCAATGCTGGAAAGGATGGCTACGAATACATGCTGCTGTCGAAAAACTGAATTCACCCTGATTTTTTCTCCCCTGATTTTTTGAGCATCTGTTTTTTTGTTCGTGGGAAGACTATCAGATTTGTTTGAATGGAGGAATAGCGCTTACCCAGTGCCTTTGCGCCTGATAGTCAGGGCGTTGGAATTTCGGTTTGGACTTGGTGAGTCATACGGAGTCATAATTACCGGCAGTTTGTTTGGTTCGACATGCTTTGTTAAAATTTGGAAGGAGTAATTCAGTGATTCCATGGGATGAGCTGTCCAGTGTTTTTCTGGATATGGATGGTACTTTGCTGGATCTCCATTTCGACAATCATTTCTGGCTCAGCCATGTGCCGCAGCGCTATGCCGAAATGCATGGCATCAGCCACGAGGCAGCGCAGGTGGAACTGGGTCCGCGCTACGACCGGGTGGCTGGCGCCATGAACTGGTATTGCGTCGATTACTGGAGTCGGGAACTGCAACTGGACATCCTGCGCCTGAAGGAAGAGGTTGCGCATCTCATCGCCGTACATCCGCATGTGGTGGATTTTCTGGAAGCCGTCCGGCGAAGCGGGAAGCGCTTGGTGCTGGTGACCAATGCGCACCACAAAAGCCTGGCGCTGAAAATGGAACGTACCCGTTTGCAGGGTTACTTCGACGCGGTGATCAGTGCGCACGACATCGGCGTACCCAAGGAAGATCTGACCTTCTGGCAACAGTTGCAGACGCGCGAGCATTTCGACCCAGCGGCTACCTTGCTGGTCGATGACAGCCTGCCGGTGTTGAGATCAGCGGAAAAATACGGGATCAAGCACTTGCTGGCGGTCATGCAGCCGGATACCCGGCAGGCGGACAAGGATACCGGCGGGTTTGCGGCGATACGGGATTTTCGGGATATTTTGCCGGGGGTATAGCTAAAAAACTGTTTAACCACGGGGCACACGGGGAGTTCAATGAAATCCCCAATACCCTGGCGTCTTGGTTTTCCCCGTGCCCCCCGTGTGCCCCGTGGTTAAATGAAGATTTTAAGCATCGCTCATCCTCAGCAACCGCGCTTCTTCTTCCTTGCGTACATCGTTGATTTCTCTCAACACGCCGCGTAAATCAGCCGGTTTCAGGCTGCGCTCAAAGCGACCGGTCAGTTTGACGTCGGTGGTCAATTCCCCCTTTTCGTAAATCGACCAGATTTCCTTGCCATACTGGGTGTGTTTAAGTTCGGGCGCGAACTGGCCAAAGTAGTTGGCCAGATTGGTCACGTCCCGTTCCAGCATGCTGCTGGCGTGGTTGTTGCCAGCGGCGTCCACCGCTTGCGGCAGGTCGATGATGACAGGGCCGTCGCTGCCGACCAGAATGTTGAATTCGGACAGGTCGCCATGAACCACCCCGGCGCACAGCATGCGCACCACCTGGGTGATCAGGGCGTGGTGATATTCTCGTGCCTGATTTTCGTCGAGTACGAGATCATTGAGACGCGGGGCGGCGTTGCCATTGTCGTCGGTCACCAGTTCCATGAGCAGTACGCCTTCGTGGAAATTGTGCGGAGTCGGCACGCGCACGCCTGCATGAGCCAGGCGGTACAAGGCGTCCACCTCGGCGCTCTGCCAGGCTTCTTCCTGCGCCTGACGGCCATATTTGGAGCCCTTTTCGATGGCTCTGGCCTTGCGGCTGCTCTTGACCTTGCGGCCTTCGGTATAGTCCGTGCTCTGGCGAAAGCTGCGCTTGTTGGCTTCTTTATAAACCTTGGCGCAGCGGACTTCTTCTCCACAACGCACCACGAAAACCATGGCTTCCTTGCCGCTCATGAGCTGGCGGATGACCTCGTCGACCAGACCATCTTCAACCAGCGGCTGGAGTCTTTTCGGGATTTTCACGCTTTTTCTCCCTCTCCCTTCGGGGGAGGGTTGGGGTGGGGGAGGCCTCTGTGGCGAATGACCAGACCCTTGAGGAAATTTCTGAGCAACTGATCGCCGCATGTTCGGTAATTTTTATGTCCCTTCTGCCGGAACAGGGCGCTCAACTCGGGCTTGGACACGTCGAATCCAGCCAGCGCCAATACCTGGTGCATGTCCTCTTCCTTTAACTCGAATGCCACCCGCAGCTTTTTCAGGATGGCATTGTTGGTCAGGCGGCGTTCCGGTTTTTTTGCTACCTGTTCCGGTCGTGGCTCCATCTTGCCGCGCTTGTGAATAATCAGGCCATCCAGAAAGGCGACCAGGACATCCGCGCCACATTCGGCAAAGTCAGCTTCATCTTCTTTTTTCAGGAGATTGGCGACTTCAGGTAGAGCTACATCGCGTTCAGCCAGCTTGAATATGGTCGCCACTTTTGCGTCGCTCAGATCCAGCATGTAGCGAATACTTCTTAATACGTCATTAAAAATCACAGAAAACTCCGGGTGTTATGTGGTTATTCTCGAAACAACATTAAGGCCGCAGCCACTTTCCTGCCTTCGCCTGCCAGGATGTTGTAAGTGCGGCAGGCAGCCAGGGTATCCATACTTTCCAGTCCTATGCCCATCCCGGCCAGATAAACCATCAGGCGCGGGCTGGGAAAGCGGTGTTTAACGCCAGTCCCCAATAACAGGATTTCCAGCCCCGCTTCGCGCAAGTTCGAAAAATGCTCGGCGCAGAGTTCAGATGGTTCGCCATGTGACCAGTTTTCGATGATGCGCTGAGGCAGGATAATCAGGCTTTGTTCGTGGCGCTTTCCGTTGACTGAAATGGAGCCGCTTTCATAGCCATTGATCAGCAGTATTCCATCGGGGGTCTGGAGATGCAGTTTCATGTTTTCCATTTATAGGGGTTTCGAGTAACATTATATGCTTTGGAGCCGCGAAATTGGCCTCTTGCATCGCATGGGATCAATTTCGCGGTTTCTAATGTTTTATCCATAAAACCGTATTTCAACCACGAAACACACGAAATTCACGAAATAAACCAATGAGTTGATAGAGTCGGCTCACCCACCCGTTATGGTGAGGTGAAAAATTTTGTATCCATCTGAATTTTTTCGTGTATTTCGTGTGTTTCGTGGTCAACTGAGTTTTTTAGGTTTATGTTAAGGAATCCCGCGTGCGCTCCATCCTGAAATCTTCCAAGCTCAATAACGTCTGCTATGACATTCGTGGCCCGGTGCTGGCGCGCGCGCGCCAGATGGAGGAAGACGGCCACCGCATCATCAAGCTGAATATCGGCAACCCGGCGCAGTTCGGTTTCGAGACGCCGGAAGAAATCGTCCATGACGTGATCGTCAATCTGCCCAATGCCTCCGGCTATACCGATTCCAAGGGGCTGTTTTCTGCGCGTAAAGCCATCATGCACTACACCCAGCAGAAAAATATCCGCGACGTGCAGATGGAGGACATCTACATCGGCAACGGCGTGTCCGAGCTGATCGTGATGGCCATGCAGGCGCTGCTCAACAATGGCGACGAAGTGCTGGTTCCCGCGCCGGATTACCCGCTCTGGACGGCGGCTGTCACGCTGGCAGGCGGCACGCCACGCCATTATCTGTGCGATGAGCAGGCTGGCTGGTTCCCGGATCTGGATGATATTCGCAAAAAAATCGGCCCCAATACTCGCGCCATCGTGCTGATCAATCCCAATAACCCGACGGGCGCCCTGTATCCCACCGAGTTGCTGCTGGAAATCGTGGAAATTGCCCGCCAGCACCAGTTGATCATTTACGCTGACGAAATCTACGACAAGGTGCTCTACGATGGCGCGCAGCATACCTCCATCGCCTCGCTGGCAGACGATGTGCTGTTCGTGACCTTCAACGGCCTGTCCAAGAATTACCGCGCGGCGGGCTATCGCGCCGGTTGGCTGGTGGTTTCCGGCGAAAAGCGTCACGCACGAGACTACACCGAAGGCCTGACCATGCTGGCCTCCATGCGCCTGTGCTCCAACGCGCCCGCCCAATACGCCATTCAGACCGCGCTGGGCGGCTATCAAAGCATAGACGATCTGGTTGCGCCGACAGGCCGACTGTGCCGCCAGCGCGATCTGGCCTGGCAGATGCTGAACGACATCCCCGGCGTGAGCTGCACCAAGCCGCAGGGGGCGATGTATCTGTTTCCCCGCCTCGACCCGAAAATTTACCCCATCGCCAATGATCAGGAATTCATCCTGGAGTTGCTGCTGGAAGAAAAAGTCCTGCTGGTGCAAGGCACCGGTTTCAACTGGCCGACACCAGACCATTTTCGTGTGGTTTTTCTGCCCAACGTGGACGACTTGCAGGAAGCCATGGGACGGATTGCGCGCTTCCTCGAAAATTACCGCAAACATCGCAGCGCCTGAGCCAAGCAAATTGTAGGTCGGCCTTCAGGCCGACAGCTTTCGGCCTGAAGGCCGACCCACAACAGATTACTGACTACTAACCAAAGAAAACGCATATGAAACCAATTAACGTAGGACTCCTGGGACTCGGCACCGTTGGCGGCGGCACACTGACCGTATTGCGCCGCAATGCCAGCGAAATCACCCGCCGCGCCGGGCGCGAAATTCGCGTCACCATGGCGGCGGTGCGCGATCTGGAAAAAGCGCGCCAGTTTGCGGGCAGCGAGCTGGCAATCACCACCGATCCGATGGATGTGGTCAACAACCCCGATATCGACATCGTGGTCGAGCTGATTGGCGGTTGCACGCTGTCCAAAGACTTGGTGCTCAAGGCCATAGCCAACGGCAAGCACGTCGTCACCGCCAACAAGGCGCTGCTGGCCGTGCATGGCAACGAAATTTTCAAAGCCGCGCAGGATAAAGGTGTGATGGTCGCGTTTGAAGCGGCCGTGGCTGGCGGCATCCCCGTCATCAAGGCGCTGCGCGAAGGACTTTCCGCCAACCGTATCGAGTGGATCGCCGGGATCATCAACGGCACCACCAACTTCATCCTTTCGGAAATGCGCGACAAGGGACTGGCTTTCGACACCGTACTGGCCGAAGCTCAAAAACTCGGCTACGCCGAAGCCGACCCGACCTTCGACATCGAAGGCATCGACGCCGCCCACAAACTGATGATCATGTCCGCCATCGGCTTCGGTATTCCGATGCAGTTCGACAAAGCCTACACCGAAGGCATCAGCCGGCTCACCAAAGAAGATATTACCTACGCCGAACAACTCGGCTACCGCATCAAGCTGTTGGGGCTAACCCGGCGCACCGAAGCTGGCATTGAACTGCGCGTCCACCCCTGCCTGATCCCCGCATCCCGCCTGATCGCCAACGTCGAAGGCGTGATGAACGCGGTACTGGTCAAAGGCGATGCCGTCGGCGTCACCATGTACTACGGTCGCGGCGCTGGCGCCGAACCCACCGCCTCTGCCGTAGTGGCCGACCTGGTGGACGTGACCAGAATGCTGACCTCCGACCCGGAGCAGCGCGTCCCACACCTGGCCTTCCAGCCCGACGCCCTGTCCAACCTGCCCATCCTGCCAATCGCCGATGTCCAGACCTCCTACTACCTGCGTCTCAAAGCCTTCGACAAACCCGGCGTACTGGCCGATGTCACCCGCATCCTGGCCGACTTGAACATCTCCATCGACGCCATGATCCAGAAGGAACCCAGAGAAGGCGAGGAGTTGGCAGACGTGATTCTGCTGACCCACCTGACGGTGGAAAAAGCAGTCGATCAGGCGATTGTGAAGATCGAGGCCCTGCCGACGATTTCAGGGAAAATCACCCGGATTCGGTTGGAAGAGTTGAATGCGTGATTTTTGATGAGCAAGTTTGAAAAAACCTTGTTGCTCGTCCTTGCTGGGATGAGCGATCAAAATATTTCTTTTGCAGAAGTATGTAACTTGTCTTTACCCGGCCAGATGTTGAGGAAATTCTCAACTTGCAAGACCATCAAGGCAAGGCCAAGCCCTATCAGGTAAAGCAGGTGCGTGAAGTATTGTTGAAGTATCGTTTAGCGAGGTTTGATGATGAATGAGCTTTTTCACTACGAAATCATTATTTTCTGGAGCGAACCCGATGCTGCATTTATCGCAGAGGTTCCAGAATTTCCAGGGTGCGCTGCTGATGGGGAGACGTATGCGCAGGCATTGGAAAACGTTCAACTGGTTATCATGGAGTGGATCGAGGCTGCGCGCGGAATGGGGCGCGTTATTCCTGAACCGCGTGGTCGTTTGATGTATGCATGACCAATGGAGTCTGACCCGAATGGCACTTACTTAAGCTTTTTCGGATGCCCATATTTTCTCACTTTTGCTCTTGCCAAAGACCTTGTTTCTGTCAGCATCGGATAGGGTTTGGGTCTTCGTTTTACGGCTCTCGGCTCAATTCGTCCGGGTCGA
>JAUYFQ010000059.1 GCA_030690895.1 Sulfuricellaceae bacterium | reverse complement strand
CGGCGTGCCGATGGTGCTGAATACCTCGTTCAACGAGAACGAACCGGTAGTGTGCAAACCGCAGGAGGCCCTGGATTGCTTCCTGCGCACGAAGATGGATGTGCTGGTGCTGGGGGATTGGGTGGTGGAGCGGGTGGAGGCAGGCGTGACCTTGTAGGAGCCAGCTTGCTGGCGATTGGGCGGTTGTTTTCGCGAGCAAGCTCGCTCCTACAGGACGAGGTTGGGGTGGGGATTGGGGTGGCCTTCTTGTTGGAGCCAGCTTGCTGGCGATTGAAGGTGGCCGGACGCCGCGGGGTCGAACGTACCGTCAGGCAGGATCCAGCGCCCTGCACGTTTGGTGAAGCCGAGCCGGGGAAAGCTCCAGACCATTAGGCCAGCACAAGGCACCGGCATCTACAAACGCCCGCTGAAAGAACGTTTCGTTGCGCAATGCATCGGTCATGACTGGATCAACCGATCTGCCAACTCGGCGTACTGAGGAAAAATTTGGTCGAGACTGGCCAGATAGGCTTGGTGCTCGACAGCAGTAGCGATGATCAGACGATCTGCCGGATCGCGATGATGCTCAGGCATGCCAGCGGCACGTAGCGCGATATGGCGCTCTACAGGCAGGCAAGCTACTTCCGAGCCCTGCAATGCGTGATCGATCCAGACCTCCAGTGGCAACTTGAGGGACATGCGCCCTCGCCTGTGCAACCATGCGACTTCCCAGCACGATACTGCACTGACGGCAAGGGCATCGGCTGATTCGATTTTCTCCAGAAGGGCGGCAGGCAATGGATTCACGAGCGAATCCACCCAGCGAACCCAAACGTGCGTGTCGAGAACGATCACTTCAACGCATCCCAGTCAGATTCGGGTATGGCCGGGGTAATCAGATCGTCGTGTAGCGACACAGTTCCGGCTAGCAAGGCGGATGGTTTGCGTCGTCCTTTGGATGCGGTGGCAGCATTCTCGATGCCGGTGGCGGGCATGACAATGACTTCGAGCCGACGTTGATCCAGGCTGGGCGGGAGATCGATGATCAGTTGATGGTTCTTCGGTTCAGCAATCAGACGCAGCGCTTCCATTTAGCTCTCCTTGTTCCGTCCGCAGGTATCTCCAAGCCGCACAATATCATTCATGCCCGGATAGTCCGACAAGCGGCTCATTCATAGCCGATGCTGTTGTGCAGCGTTTGCAGGGCTAGAACATGATTCCGCTTCCTCTCGATAGTTAGCTTCGCAAGCTCGAGTGCGATACGTGCGGAATCGGCTTGGCTCGGCCAGGTAGGGCAAGCTCATAACAACACTGTCTTTCGCGTTGCCGCCGATTTCGACCATGGGCTTGGGCTTGATGTTGATTTCCTCGGAGATACGGGTTCCGAGGCCACTATAGTGGTCCCCGTTTTTAAGACAGAGGTTTAAGCTGCGCTGTCATGTGAAAGGATCAGTGATGGGCGAAGCGAAGAAGCGGAAGTTTCACAGTCCCGAGTTCAAGGCGAAAGTAGGTCTTGTCGGCTCGCAGGTTGCTGGTGAAGGGCAACGGGGCACCATCATAGTCGTCGGGCGTTAGCTCAAATCCGCTTTCCTCGGCAACCGGAGTTCTCGTGATAAAGGCGACACGCACATCGCCATGCCCATCGAGGCTACCGAGTGCCAATACCGGACATTTCTTGCTGACCGAAAGATCGCTAAATGGAAAGAATGCGCTGTAGATGGTGCCGGGCGTGATCTCAAAGCTCATTCCAGCAATCCTCTTCCGGATTGTTCAAGACATCTTTCGCAAAGCCGGATTCGTCCATTAGCCTGGCCTGGACGAGGCTATCTTCGGAAATCCCGGATTGATCATTCGCCGCGGACATGACGATCACTTCCACTCGGTCGGAAATTTCCGGCGGCAGCTTTACGTGAATTGTGTGACTGGCATCAGCCGTCACGATTTGGCGCAGGGCAATGGTGTTCACGATTCTTCTCCGTTCGAATATTCGGTGATCTGCTGTGGGCAAACAGTATGCGTTTTCGGGGCGATCACGGTTTTGGTCACTCTGTCTGTCCTCCGCTTGGGTCATTCACCGCAGTCAACCCGTGGGAAATGCGCGGCGACGTAATCCCTTACAAACCGATAGAGTGCGCTCAAGTCGGCCGCACCCTCCATGTAGCGATTGATCGCGCTTGCCCGCAATTCAGGATCTTCCGGATATTCGTGCGCCAAGGCATTGCGGACCACCCGAAATTTCTTCCATTCTTCGGCCGAGAGTATCGCCCCTATCCGCTCCAGCCTATTCAGCTTCTCGGCAAACGTCGCATTCGTGGGAACTGTTTCTTCGGCCAGTTCCAGAATCAGTGGCATGAGTTTCTCGCCCATCGAGTCCTGTAGTTTGGCGAATCGATAGGCGATCTGGTCAAGAATCCGCAGCATCTCCTTTTCGATCAGGGTGCCAGACGACAAAGGCGTCCATGTCCTGGCATCGGCAAGCCCCTGGTCGAGTACCGCCGCATGCAACGAGCACTCAGCAAGATAAATCCGCATCGACTGTTCCGGCGTCATATCCGCACCCCCTCGTACTTGGCGACTTCATAAATCGGCGTCTCGAAGGCGTAAGCCCTGCGCTTCACGATAATGTCGATTTTCTCGTCTTCAAATTGGGTTGTATCTTGAAGCTCGGCTAGCAGCGCGATCTTCCGCTCGATAATCTCATCGGCATCACTGACACTTGTTTCGACGAGAAAATCGTAATCCCCTCCTTTTTTTCTGTCGTCGGCGCGCGAACCGAACAGCCACAGTTCGGCATCCTCGCCAAAATAACGACGGGCAAAGGCATCAAATACTTTTAGTTGCTCGGGCGTGAGTCGCATGGATTGGCCGGGATCGTGAGTCTAGATCGACGAGGGCAGGCCACGCGTCATAGCTTCTGTTTTGATCGCAGCCACAACGCGAAACAGCAATTCCGTGGCCGACTTCGCCGTAATCAATACTTCATGAAAAAGCCGGGGCTCGGCCAGGTAGGGCATGCTCATAGCAACACTCCCGTCTTTCGCGCGGCATGGAATATGGGGGCTTCGGCGGTTTGTGCATCCTTGAGCAGGACGTCGATCTTGCGGTCACCGAGCCGTACGGCAAGCGCACCCTCGATCCGGCAAAGCGCGTTTGTCCGGCTGGGAACAACCCTGTCTGTTTCAATCAGGAGGTCAATGTCACCGCCACGTTTGGCGTCGTCGACGCGGGATCCAAAAAGCCATACACGGCTTTCCTCCCCGATAACGCTCGTTACGGCGGACTTGATCGACTGGCGCTGAGTTTCAGTTAGACGCATGCTGACGCCTTCGGTGTTCGCCGCTTCATGGATGGATATGAGATTGGTAGTCGGCGATTTGTTGCAAGGAAACCAATTGCATATTATCGCCGGTTAGCGCCTGCTTGTGCCAATGGATGATGCTTTCCAGCGTTGTCGGCAGGTTCCAGCGCGCATGCCAGAAGCCTTCGTGCGGATAGGCCTTGAGCTGGTTCGACTCGGCAAGCTTTTCGAGGGGTTCGCGCTCCCAGATGGTCTGGTCACCCGCAATGAGGTCGATGACTTTGGGCGAGAGCACGAAAAAGCCGCCGTTGATGAGGCCGCCATCGCCCTTGGGTTTTTCTTTGAAGGAAGCCACGCGCTGGTCAGGATGGATGTCGAGCGCGCCAAAGCGACCGGGGGGATAGGTGGCGGTCAGTGTCGCCTGCAGGCCATGGGTACGGTGGAATTCGATGAGCTGGGTGATGTCTACATCGCTGACGCCATCGCCGTAGGTAAAGCAGAAGGCCTCTTCACCTTGCAGATAGGGAGCCACGCGCTTGAGACGAGCGCCGGTCATGGTGTCTTCGCCGGTATCCACCAGCGTTACTCGCCAGGGCTCGGCGTAGCGGTGATGGACTTCCATCTTGTTCGCCTGCATGTCGAAGGTGACATCCGACATGTGGAGGAAGTAGTTGGCAAAGTATTCCTTGACGACGTAACCCTTGTAGCCGCAGCAGACGATGAAGTCGTTGATCCCGTGGTGGGAGTATGTTTCCATGATGTGCCAAAGGATCGGCTTGCCGCCGATTTCGATCATGGGCTTGGGCTTGAGGTTGGTTTCTTCGGAGATTCGGGTTCCGAGGCCACCGGCGAGGAGGACAGCTTTCATTTTGGTTGGCTCTTTAATAGTCGGCGCTGGCGATACGGCGGATTTTCGCACGGACTTACAGGTGGCCATCGGATTCTGTCGTGCCCAGCAGCGATTTTACGTCGTAGAGCACATGCTCGTTCTTGCCGAAGGCATGAATGCCGGCCGCGCCGAGTTGCAGGAATTCGGGATGCGCCACGGCGAGAACGATGGCGTCATAGGTGGCGGGCTGGGGTTTGTCCGCAAGGGGCGTGACCTTGTATTCGTGTTCGGCTTCGGCGACATCGATCCACGGGTCGTAGATGTCGACCTGGGCATGGTAGCTGGTGAGTTCGCGCACGATGTCGATGACCTTGGTATTGCGCAGGTCCGGGCAGCCTTCCTTGAAGGTGAGGCCGAGGACGAGAATCTTTGAATCGACCACCTGCATCTTGCGCCGTGTCATGAGCTTGATGACTTCGTCGGCCACATAGCCGGCCATACTGTCGTCGATGCGGCGGCCGGCGAGGATGACTTCGGGGTGGTAGCCGATCTCCTGCGCCTTGTGCGTCAGGTAGTAGGGGGCGACGCCGATGCAGTGGCCGCCGACCAGGCCGGGACGAAAGGGCAGGAAGTTCCATTTGCTGCCGGCCGCTTTCAGTACTTGGAGGATATCGATGGCCTTAGTCATTTGACGGCGCTCAATTCCGGGTGATGTTTGATCAGCCAGGCTTCGAGATGGGCCTTGAGGTCGGCAGCCGTCGCCCGCAGTTCATCAAGCTCCGCCTGGGTTGGCACAAAAGAGCCGTCGTATAGACCGGTAGCGCGTTGACGCCTGAACTCGTCCAGAAGCCGAAGCTTTTCGCGCGGATAGCCAATGCTGTTGTGCAGTGTTTGCAAGGCCAGAACGTGGTGACCACCACGGGAATCGGGGCGCAGGTTATTGGCGCGCAAGGCGGCAATGCCTATTTGCAGCAGCGCCTCATAAGCCAGGTCGAACCGGCTGTCGAGGCTGATACTGTCTTTTCCGGCATCCGTCAGCTTGGTGCTGATCTTGGCAAGAAAGCGACGAATTTCCTCCGCGCATCCGCGCTGGCTGGTTCGCGCTGGAGACCCTTGCCGATGAGGTTCTCAAGCGTCATCGGGCGTTCCAATCAGGTTTGTAATAGGCCCGCCGAGCACATTGTTTAGAAACGGATCGCCTTGTGTCTGCCGTTTCCGGAAGTCTTCCGCGTTGTAGAGCCGCACCCCGATTTCGCGTCCTATGCGCGATTCGACAGGGACGACGGCAGCCAGAGCCTGTTCGAGGCTGATGTCGCCGACAATTAACAGGTCGACGTCGCTACGGGCGTGATTGCTGCCTTTGGCAACAGATCCATAAAGGGCAGCAAAACGGATATGTGCGGTGAGGGGCGCCAACCCGGCCTTGATTTGAGCTGGCAGGCCGCAGGTCTTGCGCACAATGGACTGCAACTCGGAAAAAATGGGGTGGGCGGTATTGGCCCGGTAAACGACTCGGTTGCCGTCCTGGCTGCGTTCGACCAAGTCGGCTTTTTGCAGTTGCCCAAGCTCGTGCTGCAGGGCTCCGGGGCTAATGCCGGCCTGCCTGGCGAGTTCGCGCAGGTAATAGGCCCGTTCGGGCTGATCGAAGAGTATCGCCAGGACCGCTTGGCGGGTTTTTCCAAAAAGAACCGAAGCCGCTGCTTCCATGGTGTCCAAGTTACGAGAACGGTTGTTCTTGATTATAGAACAACTATCCATGGAATTATTCACAAGATTCACAATCGTCCATCGGCATTCCCCTTTCCCAGCAAGGACTTGACGTCGTAGAGCACATGCTCGTTCTTGCCGAAGGCATGTATGCCGGCGGCGCCGAGTTGAAGGAATTCGGGATGCGCCACGGCGAGGATGATGGCGTCGTAGGTGTTGGCTTGCGGTTTGGCTGTGAGTGGCGTGACCTGGTATTCGTGCTCGGCTTCGGCGACATCGATCCACGGGTCGTAGATGTCGACCTGGGCGTGGTAGCTGGCGAGTTCGCGCACCACGTCGATGACCTTGGTATTGCGCAAGTCGGGGCAGCCTTCCTTGAAGGTGAGGCCGAGGACGAGGATCCGTGAGTCGACCACCTGCATCTTGCGCCGCGTCATCAGCTTGATGACTTCGTCGGCCACATAGCCGGCCATGCTGTCGTTGATGCGACGGCCGGCGAGGATGACTTCGGGGTGGTAGCCAATTTCCTGCGCCTTATGCGTCAGGTAGTAGGGATCGACGCCGATGCAGTGGCCGCCAACCAAGCCCGGCCGAAAGGGAAGGAAATTCCATTTGCTGCCGGCGGCTTCGAGGACTTCGAGGGTGTCGATGCCCAATCGATGGAATATGAGAGAGAGTTCGTTCATCAGGGCGATGTTGAGGTCGCGCTGGGTGTTTTCGATGACCTTGGCGGCTTCGGCGACCTTGATCGAACTGGCTTTGTGGGTGCCGGCGGTGATGATGCTGTGGTAGAGGTTATCGACGAATTCGGCGATCTCGGGGGTGGAACCGGAGGTGACCTTCTTGATGGTCGGCAGGCGGTGTTGCTTGTCGCCGGGGTTGATGCGTTCAGGGCTGTAGCCGGCAAAGAAGTCGCGGTTGAAGCTCAAGCCGGAGTGTTTTTCCAGAATGGGGACGCAGACTTCTTCGGTGGCGCCGGGGTATACGGTGGATTCGTAGATGACGATGGCACCACTGGGCATGACCTTGCCGACAGTTTCGGAAGCCTTGATCAGGGGAGTGAGGTCGGGGCGCTGGGCGCTGTCGACCGGGGTGGGCACAGTGACGATGAAGACATTGCAACTACGCAATTGTTCCGGGTCGGCGGTGAAGCTGAGGTGTTTGGTTTCAGCCAGTTCGGCAGGCTCGACTTCGCGGGTGCTGTCGCGCCCGACGCGGAGTTCGTCGATGCGGCCCTGCTTGATGTCGAAGCCAATGACCGGGTACTTTTTGCCAAATTCAACGGCCAGCGGCAGGCCGACGTAACCAAGGCCAATGATGGCAATGCGGGTATCCAGGGTTGGACTCATGTCAGATATTTTACAAGGATATCCTGCTGCGGAGATTTCGCCGGGATGGCGCTCATCTGGGAAAATTTGGGATTGTTGCGCTGCGATCAGTCGGTTCGCTTCAAGGTTTGAAGCGTGCTTATCCGGTTGTCACAGACAGGTGCATACACGGCGCATTGCCGGCTTGTACCGAAGCGTGGCGAGGCACGTTTTTCGGAGGCACTTCGCCCATAGGGTTGCTCGGGCAAATCGCGTCACGTCGCACTTGGGCCATCTGTGCGCTGTCAATTGGGCACGGGGTGTTGTCTGTGCTAACGCTCATGGCAGCGAGAGCCACCCGCTGATGATGAAACACGCGAAAAGCGGCAAATGGGTATCCCCTTCACGCCCCTAGCGAAAGCTGATACCGTGGCGTCATGGAAAATCCGAAACCGGGCGCTGGCACTGATTACCCGCGCACATTCGAAGAAATGGACGAATGGTTTCGCACCGAAGCGGGGTGTCGCGACTACATCCGCCGCTTGCGGTGGCCCGACGGGTTTGTTTGCGGGTGTTGCGGGGCGATCGGGGAGCCTTGGGTAATAGCGCGCGGGGTATTTCGATGCAAGGCTTGCCATGGCAACACGTCGCTGACGGCTGGCACTGTGTTCCAGGACACCCGCAAACCTTTGCGGACAGGGTTTCTTGCGATGTGGTTCACGACCAGTCAGAAGAATGGCGTCAGT
>JAUYFQ010000068.1 GCA_030690895.1 Sulfuricellaceae bacterium | reverse complement strand
TCGAAGCGAAAAGTGGCCCCGGCGAGGACAGTTTTTGCCGGGTTTGCAGCGCCATAGCCGTAGCTATGGGGCAAAAAGCCGGTGAAAAATGGACCGTCGCGGCCGCTTTGCAGCCGACGTCCCTTCTGCCGCCCAGGCTCCTAGGACCACGCCGTTATTGTTACGCGGAGATTCAGTTCCCGTTGAACAATCAGATATTTGGCAAACCACCTGGTGATCAAACGCTCTGAGCCCACGTCTGTTTAGGCGCGCAATCGCGCCTGAGCCCGAGCCAATCGTTCCGCCACATAGGAACCGTAAAAATCCTCCGAAAAACCAGATAATCGCTCGGCAAACTCGACTCCGCCCCGCCCAATAAAAAGCACTGTCGGGGCCACTTTGACGTTCCAGAGCCGGACCCGATCATCGTGTGTTATCGGGCCACCACTGAAGTCACGAGTCAACCGTCGGCTGCGCATATCGACCTGGACGACCGGTATACCCTCTTGCTCACGCAGGGGCACCAGATGTCTTTCCCTGACAGATCGACAAAACACACAGCCTTCAAGACTGACCATCACCACCAGAGGTTTGGCATTGCGCAGTGCACCGCGTAGCTCATCCGAAAGAGATTCCGAACTTGGAAGCGCGGGCAAGCCAGTAGCAAACAGGCCGGGCAGCATGAGCGTGGACGAAGCAGCCAGAAGCCACTGCCGACGTTGGCGTTGACTGCCTTGAAGGGATACAAGTTGGCTCATCGCGCTTCGCGCTCCATCAAAAGATAGGTGTTGTAGGCATTCATCCGGTTGGCGACACCAAATAAAGGCAATGATTCGAATCGGCTCCAATCCGCTGCAAGATAGGCCTCGTCAAAGGGCTCCAGGTTACGGGCAGCTGGCCCCATCACCTTGCGAAGATGGCTGAGGTAATCACGCGTCAACTGCATGTCGGCACGTGGCGTGGTTGACAAAGGCCCATGCCCGGGGACTACCACCGACGCATCAAAGCGCAACAATGCATCCAGCGCCTCGATCCAACGCCCGCTGTCGGCCTGGCCAACAAACGGAATGCGTCGGCGAAACACCAGATCACCGGCTAGCAACGCTTTGTCCTGGGGCAGATAAACCACCAAATCCTCCGGCGTGTGAGCGGGACCTACGGGGCGAATATCGAAGCGCACACCCCCCACCGTCAGCGCGGTTGGACCGTCGATCCACTGATCTGCGGCAACCAGCCGGGTTTTTTCGTCGATCCAGGGGGCCAGTGTTTGACGGGAGTCTTGCAGTCGCCGCAGCGCAATTTCTGATTCCAGGTATTGCTTGGCCGCGCTGTGGGCGACGATACGAGCGCCAGCATCCTTAAAAGCCTGAAGGCCATAAACATGATCAGCGTGGTAATGCGTCACGATGACATGCGTGACTGGTTGGTTTGTGACCTTGCGAATTTCTGCCATCAAGCGCTCGGCCAAGGCCGGAGAGCCCAACGCATCAATCACCACTACTCCGACGCGGGTCACTACAAATGCTGCATTGGAAATGAAGTTTTGATTGGCACTTGTTCCCAGCGCAGACAGGCCCTCCACGTACCAGACGTGCGCCGACACCTGCTGTGCAGCCATCGCAGCAGGGACATCGGATGCAGCCTGAACCACGCCAGTGCAATTTGTAAAAATAGTCACCAAGTAAGTTAAAGCAATAGCCACTGTCCGAGGGAAAAGACGTTGCAACGTGCGCATGACAAATCCTTGAATGTTGCCCAGTACCGAGATTTTCGTGACTTCCGTCAATAAATTCTCTGGCCCAAACAAGGACAAATATAAGCCATCACGGAAATAAATGGCGCCGTCCGAGCGGGGCGCGTGCAGGCTTGCGGGGCTATCGCGCGACAGCTATCGGCACCCACCCGAGGCCGATCAGCTAAGTAAAGACTTGAGCGGCAAGATCGTCGAGATTGCCCATGCTCGCCGTCGGTTTGGCTACCGGCGCATCCATGACCTGCTGCGCCCGGAGTTTCACGGTGTGAACCACGAACGAGTGTACCGGCTACACAGCGGGTCCAATCTGGCCGTGCTTCGGCGCAAGAAGATCAAGCGGCAGAAAAAACAGGGCGGTATTCGTGATTTTCTCAAATGCAGTGAGACACTAGGACCTCTTCCGGTCGGGCCACCCGCTGTGGAGCTGAGAATGTCAAGCGAAGATCCGTTCTGACCGCGTGGCTGTCGGACAAAAGCGCGTCTGTAATGGGAAAAGTAGCAATGCAATCCACTTCGCCGCAGATGCAACGCTATCAAAATGACCCAGAGTTTGTAACTACTCAGTGCTCTCGAACGAAGTAGGTCTGATAGGTCTTTGCGGGCGTAACCCGAACATCCGCGAAGGCGCTCTCGCCGATGTTGGGTTACGTCGTGCTAACTCGACGTACATGGGTGCTTTTGGCTTCGAGTGACCTCAGTAGTTACCTTCAATAACGCTCTGACGCCGCGCAATGCCCCACCCGACAAGCTTCTTTTGAGCGAAGAAAGTGTTCCTTCTGGTGTCTCAGAAACCAGCAACTACAACCCCAGGAGGGGGAGCACCGAACTCATCGCCCGTTTTCGTACTCGGTCTCAATCGCGATCTGGGTACATACCGCCCGGCAAAGTGTCACCACCCGGTCATTGACTATGCGGTAAAAAATCTGCACGCCATCTCGGCGCTTGCCAATCACACCGCTCTGATAAAGCGTATTGAGGTGCTGCGACATGTTGGGCTGAGTGGTGTCGATTTCTCCGAGCAACTGGCTCACATTTTTCTCTCCATTGCACAAACTGCTGATGATCTTGAGCCGCATGGGTGCAGACATAGCTCGAAACAGTTCCGAGGCGGACTCGAAAACCTGATCAGACTCAGTTAGGGAGGAAGAACTTTTTCTACTTGCAAGCTTGTTCATATAAGTCGCCGTAATTCGGAAGGCTTCCATCATTATTTCAATAATTACGAATATACGCTTATTCTGTATGTCAACTCGCGGAAGTTGCCTGCGTCAGGAAAGAGCTAACCGAACCGGCTGCCCAGAGCAGCCGACGGCCGCCAACACGGCGCAGACATCAAGGTCATATTAGCTTAAAGTGGACTGCGGTGTCCGCCTGACTTAACCCAGCAGGCCTCCATGAAACCCGAGGCGATTCACACTGACTTTCCCTCTGCTACTCGTCTGCATGCCCAAAGGGAGTCATCTTCAGCATCGGCTAACCCTGCATGGGATACGGTGCATCCCAGGGAGTGGTCTAGCAACCGCTATCGCCAATCTCAACTAACTAGTGCAGATATGGATTTGGTCGCAGTTCATCGTTGGATTGGCAGCGGGATTGCGCGGGCCATCGTCAATGAATCACTATTGTTTTATTCAGATCGAACCTCGCGCATATTGTCGTAACACATGGCGCATGCGAGATACAAGAATCTTGAGCTCGACTTTGAGCGGGTCAAGCAGCAGGCGGAGCAAGTGCTGTACGATTCGCCCACGATGACGACTCGCCCACCCGATCTGCAGTTCATCAATCGGCTGTTCACCCGCAGCGACTGAACCAGTGCGGATTTGATAGGCCAGGAGCCTGGGCGGCAGAAGGCGTCGAAGCGAAAAGTGGCCCCGGCGAGGACAGTTTTTGCCGGGTTTGCAGCCTCATAGCCGTAG
>JAUYFQ010000024.1 GCA_030690895.1 Sulfuricellaceae bacterium | reverse complement strand
CGACACTCGAAATTGGGCGCCCATCGGCGCCGTGACGCTTAACCCCGAACGCGACTCCATCATAAAAACGCATTTGGCGGATAACCATATTCAGCCGTTGGCTGCATGAACGAGGCGACAACTATCTTGACACGCGCCGGGTGACAAGAAGGCGCATCACCCGAATTGATACTCGCCGATGGTGTCTTCCTGATCGGCGATCAGGATGTCACGAATGACGCTGAAGGGCAGGTCCGGGTTTTCTTCGGCGATTTTGCCTATCTGCGACCAGTACTCGATTTGCTTGGGAACCGAACGGTGCTGAATGACTGCATAACGCTTGGCTTGGTCGACCAGCGTTTCGGAAAGCTTGACGTTAATGGACATGATGACCTCCTTGGTTTGAGGCTTATTTTAGTCCAATAAGTTCCAAAAGGTAACCTTTCGAGGAAAGCCCAATATTTGACGGCTATCTCATATCCGTCCGCCGTTGGGGTTAAAATGTCGGCCTCATGTCCGATCCTACCTTCATCCACCTTCGCCTTCACAGCGAATTTTCCATTACCGATGGCATCGTGCGCCTGGATACGGGCAAGGACCACGCTTGCCCGCCGGTGGAGCGGGCGGTGGCGGATGGGATGCCAGCGCTGGCACTGAGCGATCTCTCCAATCTGTTCGGGATGGTGAAGTTTTACAAGGCGGCGCGGGGCAAGGGTGTCAAACCCATTATTGGCTGCGATGTCTGGATCGAGAATACGGCCAACCGTGACCAGCCGGGGCGGCTTTTGCTGTTGTGCCAGAACCGTCATGGGTATCTGAATCTGTGCGAATTACTGACACAGGCATTTCGGCGCAACCAGCATCGCGGGCGGGCGGAGATTCATCGCTCGTGGTTCGAGCAGGGCGGGGCGGATGGGCTGGTCGCCTTGTCTGGCGCGCATCTTGGCGATATTGGCCAGTCTCTGTTGAACGGGAATCGGGAGCAGGCGAGCCAGATGGCGCTGGCGTGGGGCGCGCTGTTTCCGGGACGGTTTTATCTGGAGTTGCAACGCCCTGGCACCGATCAGGCGGAGTCTTATGTTCAGCAAATCCTGCCGCTGGCGGGCGAGCTGGATTTGCCGGTAGTGGCGACGCATCCGATCCAGTTTCTCGATGCCGACGATTTTCGTGCGCATGAAGCGCGGGTGTGCATTGCGGAGGGCTATGTGCTGGGCGACCAGCGTCGTCCCAAACACTTTACCGAGCAACAGTTTTTCAAAACCCAAGCCGAGATGGCGGCGCTGTTCGCCGATGTACCCGAGGCGCTGCAAAACAGTGTGGAGATTGCCAAACGCTGCAATCTGACGGTGGAACTGGGCAAGAGCCGCCTGCCGTTGTTTCCGATCCCGGCCGGCATGAGCGAGAGCGATTACCTGATCCGGCGCGCCGAAGAGGGCTTGGCCGTGCGGATGAAGGAGTTGTATCCAGACGAGGTAAAGCGGGCGGAGCAATACCCGGTTTATCTGGATCGCCTCAAGTTCGAGACCGATACCATCGTGCAAATGGGTTTCCCCGGTTACTTTTTGATCGTGGCGGACTTCATCACCTGGGCAAAAAATAACGGCGTGCCGGTCGGCCCTGGGCGCGGTTCTGGCGCGGGTTCCCTGGTGGCGTATTCGCTGGGGATTACCGACCTCGACCCGCTGCGCTATGCCTTGCTGTTCGAGCGCTTCCTCAATCCGGAGCGGGTGTCGATGCCCGACTTCGACGTGGATTTCTGTCAGGAAACCCGCTACAAGGTGATTGATTATGTGCGTCGCCAATATGGCGAAGACGCGGTTTCCCAGATCGTCACCTTCGGCACCATGGCCGCCAAGGCGGTGGTGCGCGATGTCGGAAGGGTGCTGGACATGCCCTACAATTTCTGCGACGGGCTGTCCAAACTGATCCCCGCCCAGCCGGGCAAATTCATTACCCTCAGCCAGGCGCTGGACGAAGTGCCCGATCTCAAGGATCGCTACGACCGGGAAGAGGAAGTTCGCGAACTGTTTGAACTGGCGCTCAAGCTCGAAGGCATGACCCGCAATGTCGGGATGCATGCCGGTGGCGTGTTGATTGCACCGGGCAAGCTGACCGATTTCTGCCCCCTCTACGTCGCGGCCACCTCCGATGCCGTGGCAGTGTCGCAATTCGACAAGGACGACGTGGAAGCCGCCGGACTGGTGAAGTTCGACTTTCTTGGTCTGCGCAACCTGACCATTATCGAACTGGCGCTGAAATATCTGAAGCGGCTCGACCCGACCTTCAGCGGGCCGCTGGATACCCAGTTTTTCGATGATCCGGCAGCCTACGAGGTATTGAAAAAAGCCAATACCACGGCGGTGTTCCAGCTCGAATCGGACGGTATGAAAAAGCTGCTGGCCAAGCTTCAGCCAGATCGTTTCGAGGACATCATCGCCGTGCTGGCGCTGTATCGTCCCGGCCCGCTGGGTTCCGGCATGGTGGACGATTTCGTCCTGCGAAAAAAAGGCTTGCAGAAAATCGACTATTTCCATGAGGATTTGCGCACCTGCCTGACGCCCACCTATGGCGTGATCGTGTATCAGGAACAGGTGATGCAGATTTCCCAGATCATCGGCGGCTACACGCTGGGCAGCGCGGATTTGCTGCGCCGCGCCATGGGCAAGAAAAAAGCCGACGAGATGGCCAAGCACCGCGATCTTTTCAGCACCGGCGCGGAACAAAAGGGTTACGGCAAGGAACTGGCCATGCGCCTGTTCGACCTGATGGAAAAGTTTGCCGAATACGGCTTCAATAAATCCCATACCGCCGCCTACGCCGTGGTGTCCTACCAGACAGCCTGGCTCAAGGCGCACCACACTGCCGCCTTCATGGCCGCCACCCTGTCCTCCGAACTGGACAACACCGACCAGCTCAAGATTTTTTATGAAGACACGGTGGCCAACAAGGTCAAAGTGCTGGGGCCGGACATCAATGTATCCAACTATCGTTTCGAGCCGGTCTCGCGCAGTGAAATCCGCTATGGACTGGGTGCGGTCAAAGGCACGGGCGAGCAGGCGGTGCTGTCGATCGAGGCGGAGCGCGCAGCCAATGGGCCGTTCCGCGACCTGTTCGATTTCTGCCGCCGGGTGGACAAGCGCATCGTCAATCGCCGCACCATCGAAGCGCTGGTGTGTGGCGGGGCTTTCGACTTTCAGACCGATCATCGCGCCAGTTTGTTAGCCTCGGTCGGCCTGGCGATGGAATACGCCGAACAGCACAGCCGCTCGCTCAACCAGGTGAGTCTGTTTGACGAAGAGTCGGACGAATCCGCCCCCCCCAACCTGCTGGACGTGCCGCGCTGGGACGAGGCCGAGCGACTGTTCAACGAGAAGAAAAGCCTGGGCTTCTATTTCAGCGGCCATCCCTACGACGCCTGGCGCCGCGAACTCTCCGCCTTCATCCGCACCCGGCTGGATACGCTCGCGCCGCAGCAGCAGCCCGTGACCATGGCCGGCATCATTTACGCGATCCGCACCCAGATGACCCGGCGCGGCAAAATGGCCTTCGTGACCCTGGACGACGGCCATGGCCGACAGGATGTCTCGGTGTACAACGAGTTGCTGGACGCCAACCGCGAAAACCTGAAAGAGGACCAGCTCCTGATCGTCGAAGCCAAAGTCAGCAAGGACGAGTATTCCGGCGGCCTGCGCGTCACGGCGGAAAGCCTGATGAGCATGGCCGCAGCACGCACCCGCTTCGCCAAATCTGTGCGTCTGAATTGCCGCGAAGGCAGTACGATCAGTCGCCTGAAAACGGTGCTGGAACCCTGGAAAAATGGCGGCTGCCCGGTACAGCTTTTGTATAAAAACAATGATGCAAGCTGCGAAATGGAACTAGGCGAAGCTTGGCGCGTGCAACTGCACGATACGCTGTTGAAAAGCCTCAGAGAGGTGCTGGATGCGGAGAATGTGCAGGTGCAGTATTGATACGCAAGGGATATAGAACGTGAATTTACTGATGCGGGCTAAATCTGATTTGATGCGGGTTTTGAAAGCCCGCCGCACCCTGAACTGGAGCCTGGCGCTGGCTGGGCTCCTGCTGGCCTTCGGTTTGTTCGGCTATTTTGCCGGGCCGCCGATTCTTAAAGCGGTTTTGCTGGATCAGTTGTCGGATAACTTGAACCGCGATGTCTCCATCGAGCGTATCGAGATTCAGCCCTATGATTTGTCGGCCAAAGTAAAGGGTTTGTCGATCAAGGCCAAGAACGGGCATGAGGTGGCGGGCTTTGACGAGTTGTTCGTGGATCTGTCCAGTGCTTCGATTTACCACGCAGGCCTGGTGATCCATGAATTGCGCCTGTCCGGGCCCCGTCTGAGCGTAAGTCGCATTTCCGATGGGCGTTATGACGTTTCCGACCTGATCGACGCGTTGCTGACCAAGCTGGCGGAACCGGGGCCAAAGGCGCGTTTCTCGCTCAACAATATTCAGTTGACTGGCGGGAAAATCGATTTCGACGATCAACCCGAGGGCAAGGTACATCACGTTACTGATATCCGGTTGAAACTGCCTTTTGTTTCCAGTCTTCCCCATTACGCCAATATTTACGTGGAGCCGGGTTTCTCGGCGGTATTCAACGGCGCTCCCCTGTCGCTGGAAGGGCGTAGCCGACCCTTTTCTGAAAACCGTGAGAGTGAACTGAGACTGGATATCGACCGGCTCGATCTGGGCGGATTTCAGACTTATTTGCCTGAGTCCTTGCCTGTCCGTCTGAAAAGCGGCCTGCTGAATGCCGAACTGAAAGTGCTGTTCAGAGATCTGCCGGGAGAAGCCTTGTCGCTGTCGCTGGAAGGCGCGGTGCATCTGGCAGACAGCGTCGTGACCGAAGCGGATGGAAAGCCGCTGGTGGGCTGGAAAAATATGGATGTGAAGCTGGGTCAGGCCGATCTGGTCAATCGACGCTTCCGCATCGATCAGGTGCGGTTGAATGGTCTGGACGCGGCACTGAGCGTCGATGCGCGAGGGGAATTCAACTGGTTTGTGGTGGCGGAAAAGTTGGCGGGGCTGGCAGGAGGCAAGCAGGCCAGCCAAAAAACCAGTCGGGATCAGTCTGCACAATGGTCGCTGGAAGCGCTTGAAGTCGCCGATGGGTTGGTGCATTGGCGGGACGAGTCCAATCCTGTACCGGTGTCCGGCGAGGTACGCGATATTCGCGCCAGGGTGGGACGCATCTCCAGCGCCATGGACAAGCCGATCGAGGTGGCTGAATTCGCCTATGCACTCGATCTGGGAGAACGGCTCAAGGTGCCGCATCTGGGTGTCAAGGGATTGCGCCTTGATTTTCGTGCGCATCTGATCGAGGTCGAGGAAGTCAGCACCAGTGGCGGGAGCGCACAGTTGGTCCGCAATCCAGAAGGGAAGTTTCTATGGGTATCCACGCCCGTGCTCAAAACCCTCAAGGCCGCGAAGGAGGAGTTTTCGGATGATCGTCCCTGGATTGCTCGCATCGGCCATCTGACAGGCAGCGAAATGGCGCTTCGTTTTGAAGATCAGGCTACCGAACCGGCGGCTGTTCAGCAAATCGACGAGCTCAGCTTGAATGTGGATCAACTCGATACCGGTGAGGACAAGCAAAGCGCCATTGCCGTCAGTGGGCGAATCAACCAGAAAGGCAAGCTCAAGGTCGATGGCAAGCTGCGCTTTCAACCCATGGCGGTTGATCTTCGGGCGGAGGCTTTGGCCATCCCCGTTTTGCCGCTTCAGCCCTATTTCAGCAAATATCTCAATATCCTGCTGACGCGCGGCCAGGTGTCCAGCAAAGGTGAGATCAGCATGCAGTTCAACCAGGGCAGCCTGGGCGGCGGGTACAAGGGACAGGTCACGCTGGGCGATTTCCACAGCGTGGACAAGGCCAACAGTGCCGATTTCCTGAAATGGAAGTCGCTCCATCTGGGCGGAATCGACTTCCGTCTGCAACCGCTGGCGCTGGATATCCGGGAAATCGCGCTGTCCGATTTTTATTCGCGCTTGATCATCAGCCCCCAGGGCGAGCTGAATCTGATGCAGATTGTCAAAAAACCGGCCAATGGTGCAACAGTGCCCGTCTCTGCTTCTGCCGCGTCTGAACCTGCTCCAATTTTTCCGGTTCGGGTCGCCAGTGTGACCATGCAGGGTGGGACGGTTAACTTCTCCGATCTTTTTATCAAGCCGAACTATGACGCGGTATTGGGCAAGGTTGGCGGTCGCATTGTCGGCTTGTCTACTACGGCCGGTACATTGGCTGATATGGAGCTGCGCGGCAGCTACGACGATACCGCGCCGGTGCAGGTCACCGCCAGGCTCAACCCGCTGGCGGCGAAATCCTTTCTGGATCTCAAGGCGGATGTGACCGGTGTCGACCTGACCGGCCTGTCGCCGTATTCAGGCAAGTACGCCGGCTATCACATCGAAAAAGGCAAGCTGACGCTCAATGTGAGTTACAAGGTGGAAAACGGCAAGCTGGCCGCCGAAAATCGCGTGTTTCTGGATCAACTGACCTTCGGCGACGCGGTGGAAAGCCCGAACGCCACCAAACTGCCGGTCAATCTGGCCATTGCTCTGCTCAAGAACCGCCGGGGGGAGATAGAACTGAATCTGCCGATTTCAGGTACGCTCGATGACCCCGAGTTTTCGGTGGGTAGTGTAGTACTCAAGATCATCGTGAACCTGATTTCAAAGGCAATAACGGCGCCTTTCGCACTTCTGGGTTCATTGGCGGGTGGCGGTGAAGAACTGTCGCAGGTCGAGTTCGGTGCTGGCCGTTCGACGCTCGATAGCGAATCATTCAAGCGACTGGAAAAACTTGCCCAGGCATTGAACGATAGACCCTCGCTCAAGCTGGAGATTACTGGCCGGGCTGATCCGGTTGCAGATCGGGACGGATACAGAAAAGTCGTGGTCGAGAATGCTGTCAAAGCAGTCAAACTCAAGGAGCAGACCGCTAAAGGTGTAGATGTTGGCTCGCTGGAAAGTATCGAGCTGACTGCCGAGGAATATCCGCGTTACCTCAAACAGGCCTACAGCGATGCCAAATTTCCAAAACCCCGCAATCTGGTCGGGATGCAAAAAGACCTGCCGGTCGAGGAAATGGAAAAACTCATGCAAGCCAACCTGTTGGTGACGGACGATGATGTTCGCCAACTGGCCGAGCACCGCGCGGAGGTCGTGCAGGTCTGGCTGGTCGATTCGGGCAAGGTGCCGCCGGAAAGGGTATTTCTGCTCAAGTCGAAGGTGGAAGCGGTCGAAAAAGGGGCGGCTAGTGTCGCGGCGTTTTCGCTGAAATGATCAGTCCGTTTTTCCCAGGCTATCCCACGGCTCCAGAACGTATTGAGGTGGCTTGCCCATCAGATAGAGCACGATCGTGCAGCTCAGAAAAAACAGGGTGGTAGCAAGCAGGCTGGCAGTGATGACATCGGTGATGCCGCGTGTGGCAAAAAGATACAGAAAAAACACCAGACTGATTAGCATGCAGGCTAATGAGAAAATGGCGAAGCCGTGAGAAATCTTTCTGCCGGTGTTGCGGGGGATGATCATTACGTTCCTTGGTGGATTTTAAGTCGTTCGTGCTTCGCGGCCGGTAAACCTCGAGCAGATGGCAGCAATTGAATCCGGGGGATAGTAGCACGCCATTTTTCCCTGAGAATGAGTTTGCGCCTGGCACAGTACGGTCAGGAAAAATAATTCTTGCACAGAATTTCATTATATTAGATAATGCTTATTAACACGAAAACGCTCTTAATCCCCTTTTGAGATTTTGTGTTGTCTCCTCCATCCTCCTTTTTTGGTGGATTTTAAGCGCGGTTCACTTGAGCCGCGTTTTTTTTCGCCTGCGCCCAGTTAATTCGGACTATTTACAAGGCAGCGCCTGACGTCATAATGAATTTCATCAGAAGATATATCCTGATACATAAATTCAAAAAACAAAGGAGACACACTCATGCTACAAACTATTTTCCGCTGGTTTCTGCTTGCCCTGATGTTGGGGCTGTCATCCGGGCAGGTCGTTGCGGCCGAGCCTGAGCAAGGGGATCTGGGGAAATTTGTTTTTCACATCACAGAAAGTGATAGCGCTCGCGGCCTTTTGAATAATGCGCGCAATCTGCTTGAATCCAGCAATGGCAAAGTCAAGATCGTGGTGGTCGCCAATGGCGCTGGGTTGGATTTTTTGCTTCAGGAGGCCGCTGACAAGAATGGCAATCCCTACAATATCGCGATCGAAGGCTTGCAAGCCAAAGGTATTGAATTCCGTGCCTGCAACAACACCATGAAAGCACGCAAGATCGATCCGGCAAAACTAGTGGGGAATATCCAGGTTGTTCCTGCCGGCATTAGCGAAGTTGCCCGTTTGCAGGCCAGGGAAGGGTATTACTACATCAAGCCGTAATTAGCCAGCAGGCGTGGATTTTCTTGTTGCGGAAGTCTTCCGGAACGGTCTGCGCCGAAATATCCTGAATCTGCTGGCTGTCGATTTCATCGGCAGCCAGTTTGAAACTGCGCAGATTATTGGAAAAAAACAGTTCGCCGCCCGGCGCCAACAGCTTTAGACAAGCGTTGATCAAGCGCGGGTGGTCGCGCTGGACATCCAGAACATCCTGCATTTTTTTCGAGTTGGAAAAACTCGGCGGATCCATCACGATCAGGTCGAATTTCACGCCTTGCTCAATTGCCTGATCCAGCCAGACGAAAACATCGGCACGCTCCAGGCTATGTTGCTCCAAATCCATCCCGTTCAGCTCGAAATTTCGCCTGGACCAGTCCTGGTAGGTGTTGCTCAAATCGACCGTGACCGAACTGGTCGCGCCGCCGGCTGCGGCATACACGGTAAAACTCCCGGTGTAGGCGAAGAGGTTGAGAAATCGTTTTCCCTTCGCTCGTGCCTGCACCATGCGGCGGGTATTGCGGTGATCCAGAAACAGTCCGGTATCGAGATAGGCATCCAGATGGACCCAGAATCGGTGACCGTTTTCCTCGACGACAAAACCTGCCCCCTTCGCCCCTGTTTTCTCATACTGGCTATCGCCACGCTGTCGTGTCCTGAGTTTGAAGCGCACCTTCTGCTCCGGGAAACCCAGGACTTCAGCCGTGGCCTGACGCACCGACTCGACCCAGCGTGCATGCTCCTCATCACTCATGATCCAGCCGGTATCAAACTCCTGCAGATGGGCGTGATCCTGATAGATATCGATGGCAAGCGGAAATTCAGGGATATCCCGGTCATAAACACGGTAGCAGGAAAGTGACTGGCGGCGCGCCCACTTGCTCCAGTGCTTGAGGTTTTTGGCAAGGCGGTTACGGAAAGCGGAAAAATCGGACATGACGGGGCATAAAAAAGGCGACTACGTATTGTAGTCGCCCAAATTGGAGTTTGATATGAACTTTAAGGGTTAACGTGAAACAACGCGAAGCGTTGCCCTCGTCCCCCTCTCCCTTCGGGGGAGGGCAGGGGTGGGGGAAGCTGTCATGGCGATACCCATGGGCACAAGAGCGATGTTTCATAATTTGGGGCGGCGTTTCGCCATGAAAGTTAGTGCTTGTGATCCATCATGGGCATCATGTCTTGCGGTTTCTTGATCGGGGCTTCCAGCTTCTTGCTGCTGCCGTCTTCGAAGGTGATGGTCATCGATACATTCTCGCCTTCCTTGAGCGACTGCTTGAGATCGATCAGCATGATATGCAAGCCGCCTGGTTTCAGAGCGGTTTCACCTTTGGCCTTGATGTCGATGTCTTTTACCTGGCGCATCTTCATCATCCCGCCTTCATTGGTGTGGGTGTGAAGCTCGGTCACTTTGGAAGCCGTGTTGTCGGCTTTGACGACTTTATGGTCCTTGTCGCCGGCGTTTTTGAACGTCATGAAAGCGCCGGTAACGGCTTGGCCGGGTGGCGCCAGGCGGACGTAGGCATCGCTGACGCTGACATCGTCAGCGGCAGTGCTGGCTGCAAAAACGGGAGCGGCGATAAAGATGGAAGTGACAGCAAGTGCGGTGAGCAACTGTTTCATAATGATTTCCTCTGCTGGGTTGATTGCGGTTAATCTGGTTTCTGACTCATGGCCGTTCGGATGGCAATGGCGATGTCTTTGGCCATCGTGCCATGCGGCAACGTGGCAGCCAGCTTGCCATTTGTGTCCAGCACATAGAGGTTGGACGAGTGATCCACAACGTAGCCGCCCGCCGAGCCAGTGTCCTGCTTGCGGTAACTTGCGCCATAAAGTTTGGCGGCTTCTCCAATTTGAGTTGGCGTCCCGGTCAGTCCCAGAATATTGGGATGGAAGAATGTGCCGTAGTCCTTCAGTTTTTCTGGCGTATCCCGCTCCGGGTCAACTGAAATGAACAGCACCTGGGTTTTTGCCAGTTCATCTTCAGTCAAGAGTTTGAGCCCCTGGGCGGTAAAGGCCAGGGCCGTCGGGCAAATGTCCGGGCAGTAGGTGTAACCGAAGTACACCAGCACGACCTTGCCGCGATAATCCTTGAGAGAAACCGGGCCCTGAGCTGCTTGCAAGGTGAACTCACCACCGGTTGGGGGCGCTGCGATCAAGGCTGTCTGGCGAGTTTGGGCTGACTCGGGTTTCCAGAATAGCGCCAGCCAGATCAGCAGAGCGGCCAGCGCAAGAACGAGCACAACCAGGATTTTTTTCAACATGGCGATATGATATGCCTGCAAGTCAGTGGGGGGAATGCGTCAAAATGTCGCGGACAATTAGGGCTGAATCAGGATTTTTCTGTATTTCTGCGCTTTTTCGCGTGCTCGGTGGCCAGCGCATAAATGCGCTCCAGATCTTCCCCCGTCACGTCGATATAACCGTCGATGTCCTGTAACGCATCCAGCAGATCCTGATGGCTGAACCCCAGATTGTCCTTGCGGGGATCTTTTGCAGCTGGCGTGGTCGGCAGGGAGAGATTGTAAGGATAGTGCCGGCCCGGTATCAGCCGATTTGCCAGTAGTGCTACTGTCAGCAGCAAGGCCGCATTCAGCAGCACAGGCGTGAACGCGAAGAGATAACCCAATTCAGTAATCTTGACGCCGCCGATCACCACCAGCAAGGCCGTGCCCCCGCCAGGCGGATGAATGCAACGCAGGTAAAACATCGCCAGCACAGTCAATGAGACTGCCAATGCAGCAGCCAGATAGATATTTGGTACAAATTTCGCACAGGTAATGCCGATCAGCGCCGCAATGAGATGGCCGCCAAGCAGCGGCCAGGGCTGAGAAAACGGGCTATGCGGCGCAGCCAGCAGCAGCACGGTAGAAGCGCCCATGGATGCCGCGAGATAAGGTAGGTGTTCGGGTTCGAGAAAGTGATGGCTGACCAGCGCAACCAGCACGATGACTGCAAATGCAGCCAGGGCAGAGAAAATTTTTTCCTTATGGCTGACCGTGACCTGTATCGGAAAAAAGAAACTGAGCCGGCTCCTGATGGACATCAAAAAACCCTAAATTTTCGCGGACGCTTCGAAGCGGAACGGCGCCACAATCTGCGCCTCGCCTGTGTTGACCATGACGCTTGCCTGCCATTCCATGCGGCCGGTAATGCACACCGGCAACGTCGCCTGCCCGGCAAATAGCTGGTTCCCGGCGGCTTTGAGAACCGGGCGGTTAAAACCCATGCTCATGCTGACCCCGCTGAAATCGATTTCGACCTTGCGGGCTTCCATGCCAGTGATTTTTACGCGAATTTCCAGCGGGCGAAGCAGTGGAATCGGGCGTGGCGTGATTTCCAGCTCGATACGCCCGCCATCCGGCAGGGTCGCGGCGCATGGGCCGTGATGCAGATCACAGGTCGCGTCAATCTGAGCGGTCAGCGTCTGGTCAGGGTGTGCCATTTTCCAATACTTGAAACCCAGCGTGGCGGCAATAATCAGAATCAGCAGGGCAATGGCGGCCAGAAGTTGTTTGATTTGAGTGGTCATGGGAAAGCGGGAAATGAATGTGGCGCACAGCATACCATGATCGCCAGCCGTTATAATTCAGCCTGTCGAATACCTCGGATAACGCAATGAACTGGCAGCCCGCAGCACCGTTTCAGGACATACTTTACGACCGGGCGGAAGGCATTGCCCGTATCACCATCAACCGGCCAGAAGTCCGCAACGCTTTCCGGCCCCAGACCGTGGATGAACTGATGCAAGCCTTCCAGATGGCGCATCTCGACCCGGATATCGGCGTCATCATCCTGACCGGCGCAGGCGAGCAGGCTTTCTGCTCCGGCGGCGATCAAAAGGTGCGCGGTGATGATGGCGGCTATCACGACCAGCACGGCACCCCCCACCTCAACGTGCTCGATTTGCAAATGCAGATTCGCCGCCTGCCCAAGCCCGTGGTGGCGATGGTGGCAGGCTATGCCATCGGCGGCGGACATGTCCTGCACCTGGTCTGCGATCTCACCATTGCGGCCGATAACGCCCGCTTTGGTCAGACCGGCCCGCGCGTCGGCAGCTTCGATGCCGGGTTGGGAGCGGGTCTGCTGACGCGTGCCGTGGGGCTGAAAAAAGCCAAGGAAATCTGGTTTCTGTGTCGTCAGTACGATGCAGCCCAAGCGCTGGAAATGGGGCTGGTCAATGCGGTTGTGCCGCTGGCCGAACTGGAAACCGAAACCGTTCACTGGTGCCGCGAAATGCTGCAGCACTCACCCACCGCCCTGCGTGTGCTGAAAGCCGCCTTCAACGCCGAAAGCGACGGCATGGCAGGCATTCAGGAGCTGGCCGGCAATGCCACCGCGCTGTATTACATGACACCGGAAGGCCAGGAAGGACGCAATGCCTGGCTGGAAAAAAGGCCACCAGATTTTGGCAAGTTTCCACGGCGGCCATGAGGCTGACAGGTAGGCGTCACAATTATTTGACGCCTATAGACGGCGTGTATATAGTTTGAGTATATGGCTATGCATTGGAGAGAGAGATGACAACCAGCACTGTATTCAACAATAACCGCACCCAAGCCGTTCGCTTGCCCGTTGAGATGCGTTTTCCCGATTCGGTCAAAAAAGTGGAAGTACGGGTGGTTGGTCAGGATCGGATCATCGCGCCAGTGGAGTCGGTCTGGGATAGCTTTTTCCTGAATGCGGAAGCTGTTCCTGATGATTTTTTGCCTGAGCGCGCAAGCCAGTTTCAGGCAGAGCGTGAAAGCTTTTAGGCTCGGTCATGCTGAAGTACCTTCTGGATACCAATGTTGTCATTTACATCATTAAACGCAGACCATTGCAGGTAATGGAGGTTTTTAACCGGCATCACGGCAGGATGGCAATTTCGTCTATCACCTTGGCTGAACTGGTTCATGGTGCTGAAAAAAGTGACCAGACCGCGCGTAGCATCGCCGTGGCTGAAGATTTTGTAAGCCGATTAACGGTGCTGCCTTACGATGACAAGGCAGCCTGGCAATATGGAAATATCCGCGCCGTACTTGAGAAGCAGGGGCAAATGATAGGCATCAATGATTTGCATATCGCCGCTCATGCGCGAAGTAATGGTTTGACCCTGGTGACAAACAATCTGCGTGAATTTGAAAGAGTTCCAGGGCTGTTGCTGGAAAACTGGATAGACACAATCAGCAATTGAAGAAGCCCCAACCATGCCCCTAAGCTGGAACGAAATCAAATCCCGCTCCCTGGCTTTCTCCCGGGAATGGCAACACGAAGCCTCCGAAGACGCCGAAGCCAAATCCTTCTGGGACGGTTTTTTCAACATCTTCGGCATCAGC
>JAUYFQ010000065.1 GCA_030690895.1 Sulfuricellaceae bacterium | reverse complement strand
TGTTGGGCTTCGTACCTCAGCCCAACCTACCGTGCTGTTTTGATCGAATCATCATCACGGGCACGCTGCCGGGTGCTTGCTACGCCGGCGGCATGACGAGCTTTCTGTACGCGCACGGCATCCGCATCTTTGACTACTCGCAATTTGCGGAGCCACTGCGGGAACGTATCCGGGAGCGGGCGCAGGAGGTGTGTACGGCGGCGGGCATTGAGATCGAACATGTGAGCAAGAGCCATGTTCGCAAGGAAGAGCGGGTGACGCGGGTGCTTGCCGCTCGCGGCGATGCACCCGGCCTGGTGCATGTGATCTCGGCCATGGAGGCGTGCCCGAGCTACAAACCCTGGCACGACAAGGCCAGCGGCAAGACCCATCTGCGCGCACAGCAGGGCAAGTGCCTGCACTACTACTTCTACTTCATCGACGAAGAACTCGGTCTGTGCCACCTGCGCGTGCCCACCTGGGCACCGTTCGGTTTGCAGTTCTACTGCAACGGCCACAGCGCGCTGGCACGGACACTGGCGCGCGAAAACATCGATTTTCTTCAGCAAGACAACGCCTTCCTTCGCATCGCCGACCTTGACCGGGCGCAGGCGCTGGCCGATGCCTTCAGTCCGGATGTGCTGCACCAGCGATTGGACTGGTACGCGCAGCGGCTGTGCCCGATCCTTGACGTCTTCGGACAAACCTACCACTGGAGCGTCCGCCAGGCCGTGCTGGCCGCCAATGCGGACCGGGTCGCCGGCTTCCTGGGCAAAAAGATCAGGCCGCAGTTGGCCCAGGAGATTGGTTCGCGACTGTCCACCCGCATCGAGGGGCGCTGCATCAAGCATTACAGGGGCGCCGCCAGTGTGAAGGTCTACGACAAGTTCTCCCGCGTGCTGCGGGTGGAGACGACCATCAATGACCTGAGTTTTTTCAAGCATCACCGCAAGGTGGAACATAAAGACAGAGACGCCACGCGCAAGCTGGCGCCGCTGAAGAAGACAATCTACAGCTTGATCGACCTGCGTGAAATTCTGCTGGGCTGCAATCAGCGCTATCTGGCGTTCCTGTCCAGCCTGGATGACCCCAGCGCAGGTGAGCGTGATTTGCAGCGGCTCAGTCAGCCGCGCGTGGGTACCGATCCCAGCGTCAAGGGTTTGAACTTCTTCGATGCCGTCGAGCAAACGCTGCTGCGTGCCTTGCAGCGAGGGGAGTTCAATATCCACGGCTGGCGTCGAGCCGATCTGCTGGCGCATTTGAGCATCACCCCCTCGGCGATGTCGCGCCAACTCAAACGGCTTCCTGTGCTCGGGCTGATCAAGAAGGTCGCGCATACCTACCGCTATTACCTGACACACATGGGCCGCGCTGCCATCGCCGCCGCCTGCTCGCTGACGCGCTTCAACATCGTCCCCGCCATGGCCGCTGTAGCTTGAAGTCTTCTCATCATCTGTTAAGGAACGAGTACGAAATAACTTCCCTTTTTTGTCAACCCAGGCTGGGTAGAACCGTGTAATTCCACACAGGAAGAAGGGTATCGGCAACGACGCGCAAAGATGATTTTATATCTTGAGCGACCTTTCGTCCGGTTTCATACACCCGGTCGAGGATGTCCACGGTGACCTTTAGACCCGTACTGGTGTGTGTATTCTCGATCAATTGCTTGACCAGCGGCACGCTTCCAAACACGACACCCTCGCAAGCGCGAGTCACATGAGGAAAGACACGATGCTCGATCGGATTGTGCTTTGAACAATACGGGGGATAGTGGGCAATCCGAATTTCCAGATTGATGGTGTTGGCAAGCGATTGCAAGTCCTGCTGAAATAGCGGTGAGCGAGAGGGGTTGCTGCCGCCACCGTCACAAAGGATCAATAGCTGCTTGGCGTTGGGGTGGTCATGGCGCCCGTGCAGATGCCACCAACGCGCCACGCTGTCGCAGGCAAATTCAGTGGTGTCATGGCTCATCCCCAAGTTCACATGCGCCTTGTTCAAGCCAATATCGTACAGACCATGTGGTACGATCTTTCCCTCGCTGTAGCTAGGGAAGTCATGATCCAACACCTCAATGGTTTCTCGGGTGTAGAGTTTGCCGCCCCGGTAAAAATTGCCGATCATCTCTTTTTTCTTGGTGTCCATAGAGAGTACGGGCTGACCTGTGGCAAGATATCTGGCCTTGAGCGCGGTGATGTTTTCAAACTGCGGATTACGATCTGGATGCTGTTTGAATGATTTCTTTTTCTGTGCCTGACGGCTGACGAAGCCATGCTTCTTCAGTATCTGACGAACAATCCGACGGCTCACCTTCGTTCCTTTCGCGCTGATTCGTCTGGCTATTTCAGGTTGCCGCAGATTGGTCCAGCGAATGTCGTGTTGAGGACTTCCTGCGGTGTGTTCACGAACTACGTCCATGAATAGGGACGATATTCCAGGCGTTACGTCGAGTTTACGTTTCCGCCCCCCGCCTTTTTTTCGGATTTTCTTTCCGGCTGGATCTTCGGATACATCCAATTCGGACAACCCCTGGCGTATCGTCTTGATGTCGATTCCAAACAAATCCGCTATGTACTGCTGGCCCCCGTGACCCAATTTATCGGCCTCCACCGCAGCATAACGCCGCCGATCTTTCTCCGACAAACGACTGAATAACACTTTCATTCGCCGTTCCACACCTTCCGCGTAGCGCCCCATACCACAGTCCCTCCCATTTGCTGTCATTCAAGCTTTCAGCAAAAAAACAAATAGTATGCCACCGCCTCAGTTTGGCAAAACCAGGATGTTATTTCGTACTCGTTCCTTACGACGCCGGGACGGTCGGCGCACCGGTGGAGGTCATGGTCGCGCTCGCCAACGAGACGCGCGCGGACCCCTGGTTCAACATCCCGCATAAAGCCACCGATGAATACATCCGCAAGTTCGCCACCTATGTGCGCGATCATCTCGAACCCGGTCTCGTTGCCCGCTTCGA
>JAUYFQ010000019.1 GCA_030690895.1 Sulfuricellaceae bacterium | reverse complement strand
CAAATCATGTTGCTGTGTGCTCTGAATCACCCTCAAAGCCCCGTGGTATCAGGATAAATTGGCAGGCGCATCCAAATCCGAGAAATCGCCGTGCAGCAAGGCGTCTCGGAGAAAAACAACACGATTTGCGAAAAGAGCCTTATTTTTTGAGTACGGGAGCCTGGGGCGCGCCGGACAGAGTCAGCGCGGTGTGGAAAGCCGTTGCGCGGGATTCGAGCGAGACAGAAATCCGACCGGATACCTGTTCCTGGCTCAGAGCAAAATCGGCATTGGCGCGCAGCAGGCCCGCAATCATTTTTACCTGATTGAACTGGTAGCGCCGGTCAGCATACGTCATGGCGCCGCTCAATTCGGAAAAAGTGGTTTCGCCCCCGCTGACTTCCCTGCGCTCTTCGGGCTTGATCGCACGAGCCAGATCGATACCGGCGATACGACCTTCATTGGCCTTGAAACTTGCCCGGATTTGCGGCGCGGAAAACAGTTTGCCCAATTCGGTGGAAGAAAACGCGTAGCTGCCGCTTGCCTCCATTTTTCCTGCCAGCGCCGGGTTGACCTTGCTCAACTGTACATGGGCCAGCTTGAAGTCACCCTCTGCGCGCCAGTCCTTGTCCCAGCGAACTTTCCCGTCTGCGGTCACCCTGCCATCGAAAGCCAGCCCGTCAAATGACTTGATTTTCAAAGACTGACGGTCTGCCGTCGCCTCCGCATCCAGCGAGGCAAAATGCAGATCGAGTCCGAGCAGCGGTTTCCAGTCGCGCGCCTTCAGAACGATGCTCAAGGCATTTTCTGCCGGCGAAATCACGATATCGAGCTTGTCCTCGGCATCTGAAATCCGGACATCCACGAAGCGTCCTTCCGAATTGAATGCAGCGCGGGCGTTGAACGAAGGCAGACTGATCCCCTTTATGCTCAGGCTGGCGTTTTTCAGATCAATCGCTGGAAATTCAAGCTGGGTGGAGCGCTTGCTGTCGGCAAACCAGACCGGCAAGCGTGCGAGCATGTCATTGGTAAGCGCCAGAGATTCGATTTCGACGGACTTCATCTGTTTGGTCTCTTCGGTCAGGCTGGAGAGCACTGGCGTCACCAGAACGGCCGGAATGACAGCCTCCTGTTTTTCTCCAATCGCCACCCCTTCAAGCCGGAAATGCGGGGCCGGCCACAACGATGCGCGCACAGACTGGATGGTCACCGGATCTTGCAATCGCTCGGAAGCCAGTTTCTGGGCAGGCTCAATCAGAAATGACAGGTTGATCAGGTGCAGCAATACAAGAGGTATGACAACCAGCAGGATAAAAGCGGCGGAGATGATGCGCTTCCAGGGCAGGGAATGCAGAAGAACTGTAGCCGTATTCTTTGCTTGCGAGACAGCCAGCGAACGTGCCCTGGCCTTTTCCTGTGCTTCCAACGCCTTGCGCGCCTTGTCTGCCTCACGCGCCGCTTTTTCCTCGCGCTCACGCGCCAAACTCTCGGATTTCTCCAATGCGATTTTTTCTGCTTCACGCCGGGCGGTCTCTTCCGCTTCCAGACGTTTTTGTTCTTCCACCTCTAGTGCGATCAGCGCCTCATCTTCCGCCTTGCGCCTGGCTTGCTCTTCTTCCTGTCGCGCCCTGGCTTCGGCTTCCTCGTGGATGCGCCGCTGCTCGGCCTCCAGTTCGGCTTCCAGTCGGGCTTCTTCCTCTCCCTCGCGCCGTGCCTGTTCCAGCGCTTCGGCTCTGGCCCTGGCCTCAGCCTCGTCACGGATTCGTTGCGCAGCTTCCTCTTCAGCTTCCTTCTCTGCCTGGATGCGAGTCTGCTCTTCCGCTTCTGCCTTGGCCCTGGCTTCGGCCTCTATACGGATGGCTTCCTGTTCGGCCTTTTCCTTTGCCTGGATGTGGGCCTGTTCTTCGGCTTCAGCTCCGGCCTTGGCTTCAGCTTCCTCGCGGACATGCTTCAGTTCGGCCTCCAGCCTCGCATCTTCCTCTGCCTTGGCTTTTGCCTCCGCTTCTTCGCGGATTCGCTTCTGCTCGGCCTCTTGCCTGGCCTGTTCTTCAGCCTCTGCCTTGGCCTTGGCTTTCGCCTCTTCACGGATCCGCTCCAGCTCAGCTTCTTGCCTGGCTTCTTCCTCTGCCTTGAGGCGGGCATCTTCCTCGGCTTCTGCCCTGGCTTTGGCTTCGGCTTCTTCACGAAGCCGTTTCTGCTCGGCCTCCTGTCTGGCTATTTCTTCTGCCTTGCGGCGGGCTTGTTCCTCAGCTTCTGCCCTGGCCTTGGCTTCGGCTTCTTCTCTTGCCCTGGCTGCCAATCGCCGCTCTTGACGCGACTTGGCTTCGGCCTCTTCATGCGCGACTCGTTCCGCTTCCAGTTTGGCTTTTTCCGCTGCCTCGCGGTGGGCTTGTTCTTCTGCCTCGGCCCTGGCTTTGGCTTCTGCTTCCTCGCGTGCGTGCTGTTCCACTTCCTGCCTGGCTTTTTTTTCTGCCTCGCGGCGGGCTTGCTCTCCTGCCTCGGCCTTAGCCTTGGCTTCAGCTTCTTCGCGTGCGCGCTGCTCGGCTTCCTGGCGCACCTTTTCTTCCGCTGCACACTTTTCGGCCTCGCGACGTTTTTTTTCTTCAGCCGCCTGCCGTACCTTGTCCTCGGCTTCCTGCCGTGCCCGGGCTTCTGCCTGCTCCCTGGCTACTCGCTCTGCCTCCTCGCGAGATTTTTTCTCTGCTTCCTGCTGTGCTTTTTTCTCGGCCGCCTGTTTGGCTTGTTGCTCGGCTTTTTCACGTTCCCTGGCTGTGGCAGCCTCGCGTGCCAGGCGCTCGATTTCCAGCTTCTCGCGTAACTTTCTTTCGTTTTCCTCTTGCTGTTTTCTCGCTTCGGCTTCCTGCTCCTCGTTTTCCGAGCTGGCGGCTACGATTGCGCCGTCAATAATCGACTGAAGATCGATCGATTCGGCTTTAGAGCGTTCCCGGATGGCATTTCTCGCCAGAATTTCGGCCTGGGCATCATGAAATGCCTGGGTATTGGCATCTGAAACCGAAAAAGCATTCATGCCCTGGCCATGAGACATTTCCATGGTCAAGTGATTGATCGGCGTCCCGCTGGAAATGAGCTTGATATAGCCTTCGGCCAGCAGTTCCTCCAGCGCCGCCTGTAGTGCGGATTCAGAGGGGGCGTCGGGGTTTTTTAGCATGACCTCGACCGTAGACTTGCCGTCGACCAGGGGAAATGCTTGCATCAGGTCCTTGGACAAGCGCTTCCCACGGGTTTTGGTGAACAGCAGACCCTTGGCGGTTTTTCCGTATATTTCGGTCAGATTCATGAAAGGCAGGTATGCAGTTGACGTGCTGGATTGGACTGGTGACTCATGTGTTGAATCATCTTCGCCAAGCTGCCGAGTGTCAAGCCCATGTGAGGCGACTAATCCACTTTCTCTGAATGTGATGCCTCGATAGCGAGGATAAAAACATCCTGAACTCTATTGACATAAACACTATATGGCGTATAGTTTGCAAAAATAAACACAATATATAGTTATAAACCTCTGGATGGAGACCTGATATGGAAGGCGTAATGGAAGTCGCGAACGAGAGCCTTGATCTGCCGCGCGCAGTAATCAAGCGGGATGCTTCGACAGCAGTCTTTGATGGCGCAAAGATTCGTTCCGCCGTTGCGCGCGCCGGGTCGGTCAGCGGTGAGTTTGATGCCAGCGAGGCAGGATTGCTGACGGCTCAGGTCGTCAAGGTGCTGGTTCACAAATTCCGCCAGCAACCCCCCCACATTGAAAATATCCAGGACGTGGTGGAACAGGTACTGATTTCCGCCAACCATTTCAAGACCGCCCGCGCCTACATCGTTTATCGCGAACAACACGCCAAACTGCGTCAGGACAAGAAAACCGTGGTGGATGTGGGCAGCTCCATCAATGAATATCTGGAGCAACTCGACTGGCGCGTCAATGCCAACGCCAATCAGGGCTATTCGCTGGGCGGCCTGATTCTGAACGTCTCCGGCAAGGTAGTGGCGAATTACTGGCTGAACCATGTCTACCCGCCCGAGGTCGGCATTGCGCACCGCGAAGGCGATATTCACGTCCATGACCTGGACATGCTGGCGGGTTACTGCGCCGGCTGGTCGCTGCGCACCCTGCTCAACGAGGGTTTGAATGGCGTACCGGGCAAGGTCGAGGCCGGGCCGCCCAAGCATATGTCGAGTGCCGTCGGCCAGATCGTGAACTTTCTCGGCACCTTGCAAAACGAGTGGGCCGGGGCGCAGGCGTTCAGCTCCTTCGATACCTACATGGCGCCTTACATCCGCAAGGATGATTTGACTTACTCACAAGTCAAACAATACATCCAGGAGCTGATCTACAACCTCAACGTGCCTTCGCGCTGGGGAACGCAGACGCCCTTCACCAACCTGACTTTCGACTGGACTTGCCCGGACGACCTGAAAGAACAGGTTCCACTTATCGGTGGCGTGGAAATGCCGTTTACCTACGGCGACATGCAAGCCGAAATGGACATGATCAACCGCGCCTACATCGAGGTCATGACCACCGGCGATGCCAAGGGCAGAGTGTTTACCTTCCCGATCCCGACCTACAACATGACGCCGGATTTCCCCTGGGAGTCTGAGAATGCCGGCTTGCTGTTCGAGATGACGGCCAAATACGGGCTGCCGTATTTCCAGAACTTCATCAATTCGGAACTCAAGCCCAACATGATCCGTTCCATGTGCTGCCGCCTGCAACTGGATCTGCGCGAACTGCTGAAGCGCGGCAACGGCCTGTTCGGCAGCGCCGAGCAGACTGGCTCGGTCGGAGTGGTGACCATCAATTGCGCGCGTCTTGGCTTCCTGTACAAGGGCGACGAAGCCGCCCTGCTGGCGCGCCTCGAAGAGTTGATGGAAATCGGCAAGAACAGCCTGGAAATCAAGCGCAAGACCATCCAGCGCCACATGGATGCGGGGCTGTTCCCATACACCAAGCGTTATCTCGGTACCTTGCGCAACCACTTCTCCACCCTGGGGGTAAACGGCATCAACGAAATGATCCGCAATTTCACCGGCGATGCGCACGACATCACCCACCCGGATGGCCACGCGCTGGCGGTGCGCCTGCTCGACCACATGCGCGGACGCATGCTGGCGTTCCAGGATGAAACCGGCCACATGTATAACCTCGAAGCTACCCCGGCAGAAGGCACAACTTACCGCTTCGCGCGCGAGGATCGCAAACGCTTCCCCGACATCCTCCAGGCGGGAACCCGCGAAATGCCGTACTACACCAACTCATCCCAGTTGCCGGTCGGCTTCACCGACGACCCCTTCGAGGCGCTGGAGCGCCAGGACGAGTTGCAGAAAAAATATACCGGCGGCACGGTACTGCACCTTTACATGACCGAACGCATCTCCAGCGCCGAGGCCTGCAAGCAATTGGTCAAGCGCTCGCTGGAACGCTTCCGCCTGCCTTACATCACCATCACGCCGACGTTCTCGATCTGCCCGAAACACGGCTACCTCGACGGCGAACACAAGTTCTGCCCCAAGTGCGATGAGGAAATCATCGCCAATAAACGCAAACAAACCACATAAGGAAATCAAAATGACCGATCTATCCCAGCAAACCCACCTCCAGGCAGAAATCACGCTCAAGGACGAAGAACGCCAGCCCTGCGAAGTGTGGACGCGCGTCATGGGCTACCACCGCCCCATGGCTTCGTTCAATACCGGCAAGAAGGGCGAGTTCCACGAACGCCAGTATTTCTGCGAGTCTCGGGTCAATCTGGCTGCCTGATTTGCTTAAAATCTCTACAACCCAATAACCACGGGGAGCACGGGGAGCACGGGGGAAAATCAAGGTGTTATGCAAACCTTTCCTTCCGCCTAATTGGGTAAGGTATGTCAATTTCAAGCTTTAAGGTTATTCCCCGTGCGCCCCGTGGTTAAAACGGGTTTCTCACCAAGTGTATTTTATCCATGCAAATCGCCGGACTAACGCCTCTCACCACTACTGACTACCCAGGGAAACTCGCTGCGGTGGTGTTTTGCCAGGGCTGCCCATGGCAATGCGCTTACTGCCACAACCCCGGCCTGATCCCGCGTCAGGCAGAAGGCCACATCGCGTGGGAAGAAATCATCAGCTTTCTCCAGCGACGCCAGGGCTTGCTCGACGGCGTGGTGTTCAGCGGCGGCGAGCCAACCCTGCAATCCGGGCTGGGCGCCGCTTGCCAGCAAGTTCGCGCACTGGGTTTCAAGACCGGCCTGCATACTGCGGGCACTTACCCGGAGCGGTTGAAGGAATGGCTGCCGCTGTTTGACTGGGTGGGCATGGACATCAAGGCGCGCTTTGGCGACTACGAAAAAATAAGCGGCGTTCCTGGCAGTGGGGAACGAGCCAGTCTATCCCTTCAGGCCGTTCTGGAAAGCGGCGTAGATTATGAAATCCGCACCACGGTTCACCCTGGACAGATAACGGAAAACGGCATTATCCTGCTTGGGCAGGAGCTGGCCGCTCTGGGTGTACAGCATTACGTCCCGCAAGCTTTTCGCGCGCAGGGCTGCGTTTCGTCAGACTTGCTCCAACTGGATGTAAAGCCATTATCATGGGGCACGATACAAGCCGCACTGCAACCGCTGTTTCAGTCTTTTTCCATTCGGGGCAATTGAGCCAAAACCCGGCTATAATTCGCCCAGAAAAACTCGATCAGCGGAGCGTTTGTGTCCCATTCTGTCAATATTCCAGCCATTCTGGCCAACATTCCCCTGTTCAGGGAAATGTCGCCGGAAGAAATCGGGCTCATCGCGCAGGAAACGCGTGAGCAGCACCTGTTGCGCGGCAATGTTTTGTTCCAGCGCGGCGATGCCTCTTCCGGCTTCTACATGGTCGTGCATGGTCAGATCAAGCTGGCGCTTTCATCCCCCCAGGGAATCGAAAAAGTCGTCGAACTGTTCGGCCCCGGTCAGAGCTTTGGCGAAGCGGTCATGTTCATGAACAAACCCTACCCCGTCTATGCACAGGCGCTGGTTGACACGCTGGTGCTGCACATTGGCAAGCAAGCCGTGTTTGGCGGAATTGAGGCCGACCCGGTCTTCTGCCGAAAAATGCTCGCTGGCCTTTCGATCCGGCTGCACCGCATGATTCACTACGTTGAATCCTTCTCGCTACGGTCGTCGGCTCAACGGGTGATCGGCTACCTGTTGCAGGACATGGAAGAGACCCCCGAAGACAGCGAAATTACGGTCAGCCTGCCGGCCAACAAGAATGTCATCGCCTCCAACCTGAACATCACACCGGAAACCTTCTCGCGCATCCTCCATAATCTGGCGACCGAAGGTCTGATCGAAGTCACCGGCAAGGACGTGCGCATCAAGAATATCGCCAAGTTGCGCGCATACGACCACTAACCCGGAAAACCCCCATGCAAGCCAGCCCCATCGCCTTTGACCATTTCAGCCAGATGCAGGATGACGCCTGCCAGGAGCGCATCCTGGCGGCCAAGGCCAGACTGGGTAAACGACTGGTGATCCTCGGCCACCACTACCAGCGCGACGATGTCATCTGCCACGCCGACTTTACCGGCGATTCGCTCAAGCTCTCGCGTCAGGCAGCCGCCTCGGAGGCGGAATACATCGTTTTCTGTGGTGTTCACTTCATGGCTGAAGTGGCCGATATCCTGTCGCGCCCCGAGCAGATTTCCGTTTTGCCCGACTTGTCGGCGGGCTGTTCCATGGCGGACATGGCTTCGCTGGCCAAGGTCGAACGCGCCTGGCGCGAGCTGAAAACGGTGCTCGACCCGGATGAAAGCGTCACGCCGGTGACCTACATCAATTCCGCTGCCGACCTCAAGGCCTTTTGCGGCGAGCATGGCGGCATTGTCTGCACCTCCAGCAACGCCACCAAAATCCTTGAATGGTCATTTGCCCGGCGCGAAAAAGTCCTGTTCTTCCCGGATCAGAACCTGGGACGCTGGAGCGGCCACAAAATGGGCATCCCCATGGATGAAATGGTGTTGTGGGATTACGATCAACCGATGGGCGGACTCACCCCGGAGCAGGTCAAAAAGGCCAGAATCATTCTATGGAAAGGATTGTGCTCGGTTCACCAGATGTTCCAGCCGCAGCATATTCACAAGTTCCGTGAGCAGCATCCTGACGGACTGGTCATTTCGCACCCGGAATGCAGCTTCGAGGTTTGCGAATTATCGGATTATGTCGGTTCAACGGAATACATCATCAAGACCATCGCCGAAGCGGAGGCTGGGACGCACTGGCTGGTTGGCACCGAACTGAATCTGGTCAACCGTCTGGCAAAGCGCTTCAAGGACCAGAACAAGAGCGTGCAGTTTATGTCCTCCACCGTCTGCATGTGCTCCACCATGGCGCGCATCGACCCCCAGCACTTGGCCTGGACGCTGGAAAACCTCGCCGATGGCAAGGTAGTCAACCAGATCAGGGTTCCGCCCCAAGAGGCTGAACTGGCGAGGCTGTCGCTGCAAAGAATGCTCGATGCCTCGTCCTGAAGGAAACTGGTAGGTCGGCCATTTCACGTGTGCTGTTTCCGCTCTTGTGCCCAGTTTTATCGGGTATCAGCGGAATACCAGCACGGCGAAGACCCTTGCGATCTCAGGCCGACTGCTGCCCTGAAGGCCGACCCACAGATTATTTCGCCATGGGTTTGGCTGCGCGTTGCTGCTCCATCATTTTTTGCATCATGTCCATGCGTTTTTCCATCATCTGCATGCGTTCTGGGGTGACGGCGCCGGGCTGATTGCCGCCCATCATGCCTCCTTTCATGCCTCCTTTCATCCCTCCTTTCATCCCTCCGCCCATGCCTCCGCCCATGCAGCAGCCACATCCGCAAGTTTTTGTTCCAGCGGTCATACCGCCACCCATGCCCATCATGCCGCCCTGCATGCCACCGGCCATCCCTTCATTCATCATGGGGCAGGCGCCCGAGTCTTGATGCATGGTGCGGGTCAGTTGCATGCTTTCCTGCATGGTTTGCATGTGTTCGGCCATGGCCTTGTGGCGTTCTTCCTCGGTTTTTGCCTGGGCGATACGCTCAAGTTGCCCCTGCATTTTTTTGGTGCTGTCCTGCAAACTCTTCACGGATGTCGAAGTGCTTGCGGCTGAGTCAGCAATTTTTTCCGGGTGATGCGCGTCATCGGCAAACAGGGGTGTGGTCAGGGCAAGCGACGCGGCAAAGATACCGGCGCTCAGGGTTTTGATTGTCAGTTTCATGGTCATTCTCCTTGTTAGTGTTGGTGTCCGGCGTGATCGTCCTGAATGGGCGCCAGCGGGGTGAATTTTGCCTGTTCAGCAGTTTTTCCGGGCAGTGCGATGGATACTATCACTTTCATGTCCGGGGTTGAGGCGTACTTGCCCGTGCCTTTCAAACGGTTGTCGCCATCGGGTTGCAGGGTAATTTTGGTTTTTTGTTTGCCTGACAAAATAGTGGCCGAACCGCTTGCGCCAGTGCTGGAAACCTGTCTGCCATCATGGCCGCTCAGATAAACCATAACAGGCTGGTCCTTGGCATCGGGACTGTTCTTGGCGACCACCAGTTCAAAGTGGTGCACGCCGGCCATGCGTAACTGGCCGCCGTTGGGGGCTTTTTGGGCATCCAGGTATTCGTCGGTGTGGGCGAATGCCGAAGTGCTGCCAAATAGCGCGGCAGCGAGGATAAAGTTTTTCATAAGACGCTCCTTTGTGGTTGGTTAGAAATCAAAGCTTTCGTTCTCTTTATCGGCCAGCAGACGCGCCAGCGCGGGCTTGCCCCACAGCCAGAACATCAGCGGCGTGAGCAGGGAATCGAGCAGGGTGGAACTGACCAGGCCGCCGAAAATCACCACTGCGACCGGATGCAGCACTTCCTTGCCCGGCGCATCTGCGGCAAGCAGCAACGGCAGCAGGGCGAAAGCCGCCACCAGCGCGGTCATCAGTACCGGGGGCAGGCGTTCCAGCGAGCCGCGCACGATCATTTTTTGACCGAATGCCTCGCCCTCGAACTTGCATAAATTGATGTAGTGGCTGATCTTGAGAATGCCGTTGCGGGTGGCGATGCCGGTCAGGGTGATGAAGCCGACCAGCGCCGCCACGGACAGCGGCTGGCCGGAAATCCACAGCGCGATCACGCTGCCGACCAGCGCCAGCGGGATGTTGCCCATGATGATGAGGCTCAGAGTCAGTGAACGATAACGGCTGTAGAGCACCATCAGGATCATGGTCAGCGAAATGGCAGCAAGCAGCGCAATCAAGCGCGTGGCCTGCTCCTGCGCCTGGAACTGCCCTTCCAGCGAGGTAAAATACCCTTCCGGCAGCGGCTTGGCGGCCAGTTCGGTGCGGATGTCGGCGATGACTCGCGACATGTCGCGGCCATCGGTATTGGCCGAGAGCACGATGCGGCGACGCGAGTTCTCACGGCTGACCTGGTTGGGACCATTGCTTTCTTCTATAACAGCAATCTTCGACAGCGGCACGAAGCCAGTCGGCGTTTCGATCAGCAGATCAGCCAACGCCTGCGGGCCGCGCGCGCGCTCAGGCAGGCGCACCAGCAGGTCGAAGCGCCGTGATCCTGAATAGCCGCCCTCGACGATCTGGGTGATGCGCTCGCCCTCTATCATCTGCTCCAGACTGCGCAGCAAGTTGCCGGGCGCCACGCCGTAACGCGCCGCCGCGTCGTAATCGAGGCGAATTTTTATCTGCGGAATCAGCACCTGCTTCTCGATCTGCAAATCGGTCACGCCGGGAATCTTCGCCAGCCGCTCGCGCAAGTCGGCGCTCAGGCCGCGCAAGGTGTCCAGATCGTCGCCGAAGACTTTCAGTGCGATCTGGGCGCGCACGCCGGAGAGCAGATGGTCGAGGCGGTGCGAAATCGGCTGGCCGACATTGCTGGCGGCAGGCAAGCTCGCCAGGCGCGCCCGGATGTCGGTGATGATGGCCTCCCGACCGCGTCCAGACGGCTTGAGATCCACATCCATCTCGGTGTAATGCACGCCCTCGGCGTGTTCGTCCAGCTCGGCGCGCCCGGTGCGGCGGCCGACCTGCGTGACTTCAGGGACTTGCATCACCAGTTGCTCGGCCAGCGCGCCGATGCGATTGGATTCCGCCAGTGAAGTACCAGGGTTGAGCAGCACATTGACCGTCAGCGTGCCCTCGTTGAACGGCGGCAGGAAAGCGCGTGGAAAGAAAGGCACGCTCGCCGCGACCACCGCCACCACCAGCAGCGCGCCTGCCAGCAAGCTTTTTGCATGGCCGAACGACCAGTGCAGCAGCTTGGTGTCCTGGCGTTTCAGCCAGACGACCAGCGGGCTGTCGCCTGCGTGTAGCTGTTTCATTCGCGGCAGCAGGTAATACGCCAGAACCGGCGTCAACGTCACCGACACGATCATGCTGGCGAGGATGGAGACGATGTAGGCCACGCCCAGCGGCGTGAACAGGCGGCCTTCGATGCCCGGCAGGAAGAACAGCGGCACGAACACCAGCACGATGATGACCGTGGCGTAGACGATGGCCGAGCGCACTTCCAGCGTGGCGGCGGCGATGATATTCAGCGCATTTGGACGTTCGCCCCCTCTCCCTCCGGGGGAGGGTTGGGGAGGGGGTTGCTGCGCAGCTTGACGCAGGCGGCGCAGCACATTTTCCACCCCGACCACCGCATCGTCCACCAGTTCGCCGATGGCGATAGCCAGCCCGCCCAGCGTCATGGTGTTGATCGACAGGTCGAAATAACGAAACACCAGCGCGGTAATCAATAGCGAAACTGGAATCGCCATCAAGGAAATGAGCGTGGTGCGCACATTGAGCAGGAACAGGAAGAGGATCACTGCCACCATGATCGCGCCATCGCGCAAGGCTTCTTCGACATTGCTCACCGAGTGTTCGATGAAATCAGCCTGTTTGAAAAGAAAGGACGGCGCTTCGACACCCTTGGGCAGATTCTTGCCCAGTTCGGCCATGGCCTTTTCCACCTCGCGGGTGAGCGCCACGCTGTCGGCGGAAGGCTGTTTCTGCACCGACAGAATCACCGCCGGTTTGCCCTTGTAGCCGCCATCGCCGCGCTTGATGGCGGACGCGATCTTCACATCAGCCAGTTGCTTGAGCAGGATGGGCTGAGTGTTCCCTTCGACTCCGCTCAGGGCAGGTTTGACCGTCACGACCAGGTTTTGCAAATCTTCGACCTTTGCGCTGCGGCCGATCTGGCGGATCAGGTATTCCCGCCCCTGCGCTTCGAGAAAGCCGCCGCTGGTATTGGCGCCGAAATCTTTCAAGGCGGCATCGACCTGCTCGCGCGCGACGCCCAGCGCCTGAAGCTGGGCAGGTTTGAGTTCGACGCGATATTGCCGCACTTCGCCACCGATCGGGATGACCTGAGCCACACCAGGAATGGTCAGCAGGCGCGGCCTGACCACCCAGTCAGCGTATTCGCGCACCTGCATCGGGCTGACCTTGTCGGGATCGGCAGGCAGGGCGATCAGCATGATTTCGCCCATGATCGAGGAGATCGGCCCCATCTGCGGGTTGACGCCCTCCGGCAATTGCTCCCGCACCAGATTCAGACGCTCGGCGATCTGTTGCCGGTTGCGATAAATGTCCGAACCCCATTCGAATTCGACATACACGATGGACAGGCCGATACCGGACACCGAGCGCACGCGGGTCACACCCGCCATCCCGTTCATGCCGGATTCAATGGGGAAGCTCACCCCTTGCTCGACCTCCTCCGGCGCCATGCCGCCCGCCTCGGTCATCAACGTCACCGTGGGCTTGTTGAGGTCGGGAAAGACATCGACCGGCATCTGGCGCAGCGTGATGGCGCCGTAAATCATCAGCAACAAGGCCACGCCGAGAACAATCAGGCGTTGTCTAAGACTGGTGTGGATGATGAAATCGAACATGTGAGCGTGCCTGTTAACGTACTTGCGACAACAAACCTGCACCTTCGACGACCACCCGGTCGCCGTCGCGCAGACCTTCGGTGACCGCTACCTGGTTTGCATCCAGCGGCTGGACGCGTACCTTGCGGGCGACAAAGCGTTCCGCCTCGGCATGCACCCATACCGCCGTCTCGCCGGTGCTGTTTTTCGTGAGCGCCTGACGTGGAACCGCCGCGCCTTTGACCCCTCGCGCAGTGCGCACCATGACCTTGACGGGCTGGCCGACCGCCACGCTGGCATCCCGCGTGGTGATGCTGAATAACAGGGGCAGCGCCTGCTCGCGCAATTGCCTGCCGCCGCCGATGAATTTCAAGTCTAGCGCGACAGCATTGTCAGCAGCGACAGCGTTATCAGCTAGTGCGCTTGCCCCCACGATACTGGACGCCAGACCTGCGTCGTAGGCCAGCGCCTCTACCGACAGACGCGCCGGATCGACGATCTCGAACAGGATTTCCTTCATCTCGACGACCTGACCGGCGACCACGTTGCTGGCGCTGATGACCCCTGAAACCGGCGCGATCAGCGGCTCGGCTGTGTTGATGCTATTGCTCACAAAAGCGCGGCGTTTTTGCAGCGCATCGCGCTCTATCCGGGCCGCCTCGATTTCCTTCTGCGGCACTGCCCCTTCAAGCTGCTCGAAGCGTCTGACGCGACCTGTCGCAACGGCAAGCTGAGCTTCCAGTTCGGCCTGTTGCGCCTGCTGGTTGCCGCGTTCTATCGCCCCCCCGAGCGGGCGCAGATAAGCCAGCACTTCGCCTTTGCTTACCTTTCTGCCCGGCAGCGGCATTCCCCTGGAGCCGGGCAGCACGCTCCCCGCTTGCGTGGCCTGAATGCGGCCACCCGCATCGGGGCTGGGAATCACCTTGCCGTTGAGTTCGATGACGGCCGCCAGATCGCCGCCACGCACGGCAATCGTGCGAATGTCCAATTGACGCTGCACCGGTTTGGGCACGAACAGACTACCATCGGCCAGACGCTGCGGCGCGCTGGAGGAAACCAGCGCCACAGCGGCGGCTGTCGGCTTCTTGCCATCCTGGCTGTGATCCTCATCGCCGTGCGCGAACACGCCGTTTGCAGCCAATGCGAATGTGATCGCAGCGAGGGTTGAAAGTGTTTGAAACTTCATTTGGCGCTCCTCGCTTTTCCAAAACGACGAACCAGCAACAGAATCCCAATGACCAGCAGCAAGGCCGCCATACCCAGCCAAATGGCGCTATCTTTCCAGGAGCGAACCGGCGCAGCCATGGCTTGCGGCATGGCGGCATCCAGCATGATGGAAAGCAGATCGGCGCTGTCGCCCGCTTCAACGGTGATTGTGAGCGGGTGTTTCGACGGTGATATGGAAGTGACATCCATGACATACACGCCGGGTGATAATTCGGCAGCTACGCCATTCAGCCCACCTCCTTCGATTTCCACCTTGGCGTTGACGACGGGTTCATTGCTGGCAAAACGATCCAGATACAGTAGTAGTTTTCCATCTTCGAGCACGGCGACCGCTTCAAATTCCTCAGAGGTCGCGCTAGTGCGTGGGGTGCTGATTTTTGGCAGTGCAAGCGCTTCAGGCGCAGCGTGGGTATGCCCATCGCTACCGTCACCGCCAGCCCAGGCGGATAAGCTCATGGCTGCTAGCAGAATAACGACTCCCTCTCTCCTTGCTCTCTCCCAGAGGGCGAGAGGGACGCAGGCTCGCTGTGCGAGTTTTACGTTAATCACGCATGCTTGCTTCACGGCAATACTCCCAGAGCCTGGTTCAGATTCGAAATGGCCGCCGCACGGGCGATGCGCTGGCGTTCGTGCTGGTTTTTTGCATCGAAGGCGGCGGCGCGGATGCGCAATAGCGTGGCTAGATCGGTTTCGCCCAGGGCAAAGGATTTCTCCGACAGGCGCAAATTGTCCGTGTTCAGTTCGAGGCGCGTTTGTGATAAAGCCAGTTGGGTTTCTGCGCCACTCAGTTCCAGCTTGGCGCGCGAGGCGGCCAGGTCGAGCTTGCTGCTTAGCCGCGCCAGTTCGGCATCGGCCTCGCTGGCTTCCGCCTGTGCCTGGGCATTCCCCTGTCTGACTTGAGCACCCGACGAGAGCGGAAATTTGAACCGGAGTCCCACGCTGTTATCATAAACTTCCTGATTGTTGTCCCGGTTACGCTCGACTCGCAGGCTGAGTTCAGGCGCGGCGCGGGTTTCGTGACGAGCCGCCCTCACGCGGGCGCGAGCCGTTTGCGTAGCGGCCATCGCGAATATCAGTTGCGGATGAGCATCATTCGATAAGGCCGATTTGCCTGTTTCCTCAGCAAGTTGTCCGGGCGGCGCAATCCCCGTCAGCATCCGAAACGCTTGCTCTGCCACCAACAAAGCATTGTCGGTCTCGATCAGCCCGGCTTCGGCATCCAGCCGTTCGGACTGCGCCAGGTTGGCGTCGATGCGCGACAGGTCGCCAGCCCGAAAACGCCGCTGCACCGATTCTGCCAGCGCACGGGCGGTATCCAGCCGCTGCTCGGCCAATTGACGCAGCACCCGCGCCATCGCCAGCGCCCACCAGGCAGCGCGTATCTCGCTGGCAAGTTGATGTTTCAATGCCGCTTGTTGCGCCGCCACCAGTCCGACCCGGCTTTCGGCCTCGGACAAGCGCGCCGCTCTTTGCCCCGGCAGCCACAGCGGCACGCCCAACTCAAGCTCGAACTCGTTCTTCCCCTGCTTGCTGTTTAGTCTGTCGTTGAGATTGCCGAAACCGATCGAAGCGGGTTCGGGCGATAGCGCGTTGGCGCGTTCTACCGTGGCGCGTGCCTCATCTCCCCGCGCCGCCATGGAAGCCGCCTGAGGATGCCGCGCCCAAGCCAGTTCCAGCGCCGTAGCCAGAGCGCCGTCAACGGGAATGGATTCTGCTGCGACAAGCGGAAGGCCGATCGACAAGGCGATCAGGCCGATGACGATGCTTGAGAAAGGTTTGATTTGACCGGTAAACATGCAGACATTCTGCAAGCCGGTCATTTACCGGAAACTGACGGCCGGATGACAGTTTTGTAATGTGGCTGCTGTGGCTCTATGGAAATGTTCATTTAGGCCGTTCGTGGTGAGCTTGTCGAACCACATATCGTTTACCCCATTGGCAACAAACCGGATAGGCAAGGTTTGAAGAACTGGCCATCCGTGCGGAAACAGACGAAATGGACATGCTTGCTCGCGACACCGGGAAGCTGATGAATCAATGCATGACGTGCCATGCCACGTTCCGGGCTCAATAATCCCGGCAAGTGATGTTAATGGACTGGCTGACCGTCTTCTTCCCCGTTTCCGGCGTACATACCTGGATCTGGCTGCCGCCGATGGTGGCCTTCGTCCTGTCCTTTTTCTGCTCCATGGTCGGCATTTCCGGCGCCTTTCTGCTGATGCCATTCCAGATGAGCGTACTGGGGCTCGCCGGCCCTGCTGCCAGCGCCACCAACCTGGTGTTCAACCTGTTTGCGACGCCCGGCGGGGTATGGCGCTATGTGCGCGAAGGGCGGATGTTCTGGCCGCTGGCAGGCATCATTTCCCTGGGCACACTGCCTGGCATCGTGCTGGGGTTCTACCTGCGCGTTTTGTATCTGCCGGATGCGGCACGTTTCAAACTGTTTGTCGGCGTGGTTCTGCTGTACCTGAGCTGGCGTTTGCTGGCTGGATTTGTTCCGTGGATGGCCAGAAAACCTCAACAATCCGGCACGCCTGCATCATCACCGGACATGAACCTGCGCATCCTGCACGTCGGACGCCAGCGCGTGGAGTTCGTTTTCCAGGGTCAGGAACAGGGCTTCAGCACTCCCGCCATGCTGGCCCTGGCCTTCGTCGTAGGCATCATCGGCGGCACGTATGGAATCGGCGGCGGGGCGATCATTGCGCCATTTTGTATCGCGGTGTTTCGCCTGCCGGTTCATGCAGTGGCAGGCGCGGCACTGGCGGGAACATTCGTCACCTCGGTTGCGGGCGTGGCGGTCTATTCGTTTCTTCCACTGCCAGGCGGTGGGTATGCTGCCCCGGACTGGTGGCTAGGCAGCCTGTTTGGTCTGGGCGGACTGGCTGGAATGTATCTGGGGGCAGCCTTTCAGAAGCAGGTTCCCCAGCAGTTGCTGAAAGCGTCGCTGGGTCTGCTTCTCGCTGGTTTGGGCGGCTTTTACTTGCTGAGTTGAGGCTTGTTCAGCAGTTCAAGCACCTGATCGCGCAGCATTTCAAAATCAACATCAGAAGCTGGGCCGTAACATGCGCGTTCAAGCACCGTGATGGCATCGAAGCCTTGGATGTCGCTTTTTTCCATCCGCCAGATACGCAGCAGTTCACATGGCGTTTTACTCGCTGCCAATTGTCGTCGCCATGAGCGTCGGGCACGCCAGGCGCGAACCCGTGGCCGGATCAGAAACCCTGCCCATGTAGCCAGAACAAGAAGCCCTCCCCCGCCTGCGCCACGGCGCACCCAGTCCATCAAGGGGTCAGTCGCTTCCACGCCAAGAGCAGGCGCGCTGGCTGTTTTTAACAGTCCGCTCGCAGGGTCGTAATACGGGATGCGAATTTCCGGCAGCGTCAGGACGCCTTCTTCTTTTGCCTGAAAGGGGATGCTTATCAGGAAAGTCTGCTCAAGTTCCGTTTTTCCCCCGCCAGAAACCAGCGTGACCACTTGCGGGTAAAAGCGCAGTTGTGGCGTATCCCGGATCTGGGCAAGCTGCTTGCGCAGGCCCTCCTGGCTCAGTCCCTGTCCCGTGATTTTCAAGAGCCATTGTTCGGGGTGGCCGACCGTGGTTTGAGCCGGGGCGCGGCTTTCCAGCGTGAGCGCGCCGATGGGAACATGGACGGGCAAATAGCCCGGCACGGGGGCGGCGTTCACGGCAAGCGTCGGCACGGGATAATGCAGTTTAACCCCGAATTTACTGGCGACCAGCGTCGTGAAACGGATGCGGGCCTGCCCGGATCGCAAGGGCATGGCTCCCCAGGCAAAGCGGGTGACCACCTGGTTTTCTCCGGCCACATTCACTTGCCGCTGCGTCTGCGCCAGCGGTCGCAGGTGGAAGCCTGCGCCATCGGCATTGGGTGGCTGGAAAATCAGACCGCCGTCGTGATAGACATCCACGAACAGCAGCGCCTCCATGCGTTGCGTGGCTTTTCCTTCGATACCTGTTTTCACGCTCACCCTGGGCACGCCAAAGCCGGATTCCAATACCTGCAAGGGCAGGGCGCGGGTTTGTTTGCCACCAGCCTCCAATGCGGGGATGACAGTCGCGCCAACCCGCAAGGGAAACAACTGCAATTCCAGTTGCTGTTGCATGATTTCCCGACCCTTGCGGATCTGGCTACCCTTGCCATAGGAGGTGTTGAAAATTTCAAAATCACGGGCGAGCGTCTGGATGGGCAACTGCTGGATGGATACCTGGAGATCATCCGCCTGGATCTTGACCGTCACCATCTGCCCGAAGGCGATTTCTGTCCGGTCAGCCTCGATATGAAGGCTTGCCGCGCCAGCAACTTGCGCGATCAATCCGAGGCAAAGCATCCAGATTATCCGCGCCATCATCACGGCTGCTTACTCCGGTTCACCCGTCGTTCCTGCTCAAATTTGAGCAGGCCGGACAACAGGCGCGAGGGTTGGTCTTCAACCAGTTCCAGTTTTTTCATGGCAGCCTGATAGGCAGCTTCATCTCCTGATTTTCCCGCTGCTGATGCCCCCTTTTTGGCTTGAGCCTTGCCCTCAGCCAATTTTCCCGCCAATTCAGGTGTGTCGATGGTCAGCAAGGCGGCTTGCGCCGCCTCTTCCTCCAGGTTGGCAGGCTGGTCTGCTGCATCTTCCTCTTCTCTTGACCCTGTAGCGCCCCGGCCACGATGCCCGGGTATGCCTTCCACGGCTGACAGCGCCTTGGCGGGCAGCTTCGCGGTGGCCAATTCAAGGTTGGCGCGCGCGCCCTTGTCGTTTGGCCGGTAGCGCAACACATCCCGAAAGGCATCCACGGCAATGGCGTAACGACCCGCCATGAACTGGGCATTCCCCAGGTTGAACAAGGCGTCCGCCGCTTCGGATGATTTGCGAGCCGCCAGCAATGCCGCCGTGAACTGCTGCGAGGCATGGCTGTAATCCTTGCGGCGGTATGCGCACGCGCCTTCGCCCATGCGCCCCGGCACGCCGCTCACCATGGCATACAGCAATTGGGCGCGCCCGAAATCGCGGCTTTGAAACGCCTGCCAGGCCTGTTGTTCCGGCTGCCCGGCGGCCCATGCGGAATCGGGCGCGGCCAACGAGAGCGCGAATAAGGGTACGACCAGCAGCGCAGGTTTTCGCAGGCTGAAATTTTGCCAAATCAGGATGAGCAGGGCAGGAAACAGCAGGAAAGGGTAGAGCAGCCGCCAGTTGTCCGGGGAAAATGGGGGGCGGTAGCGGGAAACCAGCGCACCCATGCCCTGGTCGTAAAGCCTGCGCCATTCTCCATCGCCATCCTGCGCGGCGGCATACTTGCCTTTTCCGTGCTGAGCCAGTTCCCTGAGGCGGGTAGCGGGCGTTGCCGCATCAATGACCCCCAACACAAAAAGAGCCATCCCGGCATCCCGGAGGGCCTCCGCGCCAGCCAGGGTGCCGCCGGTTTCCCCGTTTTCATCTGCGTCACTGACCAGCAGCACGGCTTTGGATAAGGCCTTATCCTCTTTCAAGACTTGCACCGCCAGTACCAGCGCCTCGTCTGGCCGGGTTCCCCTGGTTTCGATCAACTGGCTATCTGAAAGGGCGAGGAAGGCCTGAAAGACGGCGTAATCGCTGGTTGGCGGGATGACGATGCCGGGCGCGCCCGCAAAGACGATCAATCCCACCCGCTCGCCGCGCAGCCGGCGCAGCAGATCGAGAATCTCGATGCGGGCGCGGCCAAGGCGATCCGGCGCAACATCCGTGCCGCTCATGGAGCTGCCAATATTGAGCACCACCATGAGGGAAACATCTTGCCGCAACGGGGGTAGCCGGGTCGCGTCAGGCATGGCGGGCAGACGGGGATCGGCCAGCGCCAGCGCCAGCAGCAACCAGAACAGGGGGCTAAGCCAGGCGGACTTGTTCCGGCTGGCTTGTCCATCCGTCCTGATCGCCCAAGGGCGCAGGCCAGGGCTGGCATAAGCGAGGATCCTGGCCTGTTTCAGGCGCAAGGCGAGATGCATGACCAGCGGCTGCAATGCCAGCAGGAGCGCCCAGGGATGTTGCCAGACCAGTTCGGCAAACCATGCGCTCACGCGATGTTCTCCCGCCGGTCAAAACAAGCGCCCTTTCGCGTGTGTTGTTCCGCTCTTGTACCCGTTTGGGTATCAGCGGAATACAACCACGGCGAAGACCATTGCGGTCTCACGTTTGCCCCCTCTCCGCGAGCGGGGGAGGGTTGGGGAGGGGGTGAGCTGTCATACCCAAAAGGGCACAAGTGGCGAAGCGTTGTTTCATCCTTAAAAACTCAGTTGAACCACAAAATACACGAAAAACACGAAAAACACGAAAGTATTCAGATAGATGCAAGGTGTTGGTCTATCACCGAATAGGTGAGCGCGTGAAATTACGTAACAAATTGATTGTTTTCGTGTATTTCGTGTATTTCGTGGTAAAAATGGGGTTTCTAGGTTCATGATTTTGTGTGGCGCTTCGCCATGGCCGTTAGACGTGACACGCTCAGCACGGCTGCAGCCAGCAAGGCTGGCAACCAGAACCATTCGTGGCGCTCGCGCTGTTTCGTAGGGGGGGTGATCGTCGCTTCGAGCCGTCCGATGTCTTCCATGATCGAGGCCAGCGCGGCGGGCGAGGTGGCACGGTAATAACGCCCGCCCGTGGCGGCGGATATCTGCTCCAGCGCGATGGCGCCCTCTTCGGCAATCGCTGGCCGAGCCGCATGGCCGAACAAATCGGTACCGATATCGACGGCGTAAACCGGGACTTTCATGCGCCTGGCGACTTCAACGGCCTCGGCGGGAGAAATATTCCCCGCCGTACTGTCGCCGTCGGTGAACAGCACCAGCGCGGGGCGGTGTTTGGGGTTGAGCTGGAGCTGTTTGAGGGCAAGCGCCAGGGCTTCGCCAATGGCGGTGTCCTGCCCAGCGATGCCAACCGGAAGGCGTTGCACCATGGCCGAAACCAGGTCGTGGTCGAAGGTCGGGGGCAGCAGCGTGTAGGCCTGCTCGCCAAACAGGATGACACCGAATTTATCCCCCTGTCGGCCTTGGGCAAAACGGGCAACCAGCCCTTTCAGGACGGAGAACCGCTCCACCGGCTGACCTGCCGCCTGAAAGTCGGTGATGCTCATGCTGCGGGAGTTATCCAGGAGCAGCATGATTTCCCGGCCTTCGGGTTGCGGCGGGAGCCATGGGCCGTTCCACAGCGGGCGCGCCAGCGCCAGAATCAGCAACAGCATGGCGCCGAGCTGGCTCGTCCCGCCCAGTCCGGGTTTGGGCCGAAGCGCTTCGGCGTGACTCCCTTCCGCAAGAAAAGGATGGATCAGGCGCACCGCAGGCAATCCGTCTTCCTCCGGGGCTGCGCGTCGCCCCAGCCACCAGGCCAGCAGGACAAACGGGATGGCCAGCAGCCAGAGGGGTTGATCCAGATTCAGCATTGCGCCGCCGCGATCCAGAGTCGGGCGCGGTCGAATAGCGCGGCCATTTCGGCAGGCGTCGCGCGCGCGTCCGGCTCATAACGCAGTATGGAAAGTTGTTCGGCAAACACGCGCCATGCGCCCGCTTCAATCTTTTTCGGGGGTGTATTCGGTGCGATCTCGTGCAGGCCAAGCTGTTTTATCATGCCTGCGGCCAGCAGAAATGCGCTCGCGCGCGCATCATGCCGACCCTGTTGGTAACCCTTGCTCAGGCGGGCAACCCAGGCTGTCGCGCGATGGCGGCGGTAGAGGCAAACCAGGGTGAACCCGGCTGCGATGACCGCCATCACGGCGACTGCCATCAAAAAGGCGTTTGGCTCCGTGGACAAGGGAGGTATCGCCGGTTCCACAATATCGATCAGCCCGCCCTCAGCCATGACCGAGCGCTCGTAGCACGGGCAAGAAAGGGTCTTCATCGGCATGGATGCGGGTCAATCTCAGCCCCATGGCGGAAAACAGATCATCTGCGGCGACTCGCGCAGCGGCGGCGCGCGCTGAAAACGCCTGGCGCACGGATTCGCTGCCGGTATCCAGCCACTGGCGGCGGCCTGTCTGCGGATCTTCAAAACAGGCGTGGCCGACGGCGGGCAAGCTGCTTTCTGCCCGGTCGAGAATCTGGATGGGAATCAGTTGGTGGCTGGCCGCGATTCGCATCAGCGCCCCGCCGCGCAGCCTGTCAAGACCGTGGAAGTCACTGACCACGACCACTCTCGCGCCACGCTGTAGCCGCGTGGAAACCTGTTCCAGGGTTTGCCACAGATCGTCGCCCCCTGCGCCGGGATTCACTGCGCCGGGAATCAATGGCGGCGCGGCCATGGCAGCGGCTTCCACCAGCCGGTTGGCGCCCGGCTCGCCGCTTGCGCAAGGCAGAAACAGCCGGTCTGCCTGCGCCAGTGTGCCGCCGACGCAACCCCCGTCGCGCATGACGACAAAGGCCACGATTGCAGCGACCCACGCGGCCTGCGTGACCTTGAGGCGCTTGACCGTCCCGAAACGCATGGTGACGCCTCGATCCACCACAACATGCGTTTCGGGATGATGCTCTTCGCGGTACACCTTGAGGTAGGGTTTTCCGATACGAGCCGTGGTGCGCCAGTCCATGCTGCGCAGATCATCGCCGCGCGCGTACAAGCGGGATTCTTCAAAATCCATCCCCGTTCCAAGATACACCGAGCGAAAATCGCCCGCATGGCGGTAATGCACTTCCGGCATCTGCCCGCCATTCGCGCTGAGCGCATCCACCTGGGCCTGCAAACCGGCAATTTCCGCCGCGCTTAGCAGATTGGCCTGGACATTTGTCGCCGGACTGTTTGGCTTGCGTGGCAACCATGCCCTCATCCGGTCAATTTGAATCATCCTAGAAACCTTATTTCAACCACGAAACACACGAAATACACGAAAGTATTCAGGTAGATACGAGCTACCTCTCTATCACCGAATGGGTGAAAGGAAAAATACGGCCAAGTGCTTGATTCATTTTGCGAGCTTTCGCCTGACGGCGAAATGCCTGCCTGCCCCGTTTCGTGTATTTCGTGTGTTTCGTGGTCAACTGAGCTTTTAAGGATCACGGAACGGGTACTGCCGCAATGAGTTGCTCGATGATTTGATCCCGTGAACGCTTTTGCATGCTGGCCGAAAAACTCGGGATGATCCGATGCCGCAGGCAGTCGGCCGCAATGCTTTGAATGTCGGCAGGCGTGACAAAATCCCGGCCAAGCAGATAAGCCGCCGCGCACGATGCATGCGCCATGGCCAGCGAAGCGCGGGGGGAGGCACCCACCGCGATAGCATCGGCCAGTTCAGGAACCCACTTCGCCGCCTCGCGGGTCGCGCCGGTGAGGGCCACGATATAGCCTTCCAGCATGGGATCGAGGTGGATTTTCCGCACCTCCTTCCGCGCCGCCAGCACCGTGGCCACATCCACCACTGGCGCAACAGGCACGTGTTCAGCGGAGCGCGCCCGGTCGCGCTGAAGAATTTCCAGTTCCTCTTCCGCCGTTGGATAGCCAAGGCTGACATGCAGCAAAAAACGGTCGAGTTGCGCCTCCGGCAGCGGATACGTACCAGCCTGTTCGAGCGGGTTCTGGGTTGCCATCACCATGAAAACCGGCGGCAAGGCACGGGTTTCTCCTCCCACCGTAATCTGGTGTTCCTGCATCGCCTCCAGCAGTGCCGATTGCACCTTGGCAGGCGCGCGGTTGATCTCGTCGGCAAGGATGATTTCGTGGAACAAGGGCCCTTCCACAAAACAAAAATTGCCTTCTTGCTGATTGTAGATATCCGTGCCCGTCAGATCGCCGGGCAGAAGATCCGGCGTAAACTGGATGCGTCTGAAACTGGCATGGACTGTCGCCGCCAGCGCCTTGACCGCTGTGGTCTTCGCCAGACCCGGCAAGCCCTCAACCAGAATATGCCCGCCCGCGAGGAGGGCGATGACCAGCTTGTCGAGCAGGTCTTTCTGTCCGACGATATGCGTGTCGAGCGCGTTGCGCAATTCGACCATGCGCGCCTGATGTTCCATGTTGGCTTCCCTTTGCTTGATGATCGACCGGACGATTATTCTGGGGCGAGTGTAGTGAACATGCGCACGTTTGGAAACATCCATTCGTACCAATCACGCTTCGCAAAATTGCAGCCACGGCGATCATCGTGCATTTTACCAATAACGTTTTCAAGTTCGGCTTGATGGCCAGGCTGAGGGGGATTGTTTGCCCCAGTAGTCGTTGGCACACTCTGCACGCTCAAGCGTGCTTCTTTTTCCATTTTCATCACACCATTCTTCCCATTTGAATAAAAAACATTGACAAAGATTTCTTGCTCGCGCACTATATTCAAACATTCATTTGAATAACTGGAAAAGGCGCACCATGTCTGTTCTACGCAAAATCTTACTCATTGTCACACTGACTAGTGCAGTCCAACTGTCCGCTTTGGCGGCAGATAATCCCGCAGTCGAGGCGATGCAGGATTACTTTGAATTTTCTGAATACGGTGGGGCGACCATCTTGCCGGAACAGATCCCGGCAGAGGACTGGAAGAAGATTTACGTGGTTGATACACGCGATGCCGACCAGTACAAGAAGGCGCATATTCCGGGGGCGGTGAATATCGACTGGCGTCGGGTGCTGGCGCGTCGCGCCGAGTTGCCATCCGACAGGATGGTGCTGTTGTACTGCAATGCCGGCACACTTTCCGCCCAGGCTGGCCTGGCGTTGCGCCTGGCGGGCATGGAAAACGTGCGTATTCTGCAAGGCGGTTTCAGCGAGTGGAAAACAAAAGGCGGATTCGAGGCCAACCGGCGCGCGACGAAGAATGCCGGGAAGAAGTAGAAAAACAGGCGTATCAAGCCCATACCGATAATAACGAGGAGATCAACATGTTGTTCAATAAAATCAAATTATTACTTGTCATGATGCTGGCGCTCGCAGCACTCCCAAGTATTTCCTACGCCGGAGGCCCTCCCGGCCCGACTACGCTGGGCGGCCAGAAGGTGCTGACCCTGGTCGGTCGCGATCCGCCTGGGGTGCGTTGCAACAACAATATGCAAGTCGCTGCCGAACTATCCAATGTTTACAAGCTGCCTGTCCAGCTCATCCCGGTGACATTCGCGGGTGCTGGCGCCAAGGCGCCTGCGGTGTATTACGGCGATCAGCTTATCGCGGTGGATGAGGGTGCGCTGAATGGCATGGTGAGTTATGCAGAAATCGCCGACATCCTGGAAATCGAGGACGTGCCAAAACAGGAACAGCAGGGGCGTCTGATGGAGATCAAAAAAGACTTCGACGGGTTCAAGGCCGCGATCAAGGACGTCAAGTAAAGGAGCGCAAAAATGCACATGAGAACGCCGGGACGGTTTTTATTTGTAGCGGGCGCGTTTCTGGCGCTGCTTGCCAGCCAGGTTTTTAGTGGAGAACAGGTGCCGCTGAAAGGCAGGATCACCGGGGAGAAATGCGCGCAGCTTGGAAAAATTGGCGAGTGTTATCTCAAGTGGGCGGAGCCGATGGTGTTCTGGACTGAAGACGGGGATTACTACGCCATCGACCTGTCCGGCTAGGGCAGCGTGACGCAGGATAAATTCGATGAAGCATTCGGCCAGGAAGTCGAGCTTCAGGGTGAAATCCTGAAGAACGGAGAGAAAGAGCGAATACATATCGCGCAACTCAAGCTCTTGAAGCCCGCCGCCGGCAAAGAATTCTTCAAGGGATGACTGTAAGCCCCGATCCCCGGGTGGGATCGAAAAAGACAGAAAAACGGATGAAGGACACATTTAACCTGTAAAACTCAGTTAACCACGGGGCACACGGGGATCACGGGGCAAAATCAATGTGTTACACGATTTTTCCCCTATCACCAAATGGGTGAGCCATGTCAAGAGCCAAGTCCCATGGCTTTCCCCGTGATCCCCGTGTGCCCCGTGGTTCAAATACGGTTTTTAGGTTTAAGTGTCTCGATATTGTCAGTGCAATGAGGAGATCAACATGAAATTGTTCCAGCGTTTTCTGCTTGCCGTCGTTATCGCCCTGAGTGGCGCAACAGTTTCGGCTAATCCAGCCTATACCAGACCCGAACTTTTGATCGAAACCGAGGAGTTGGCGAAAATTCTCGGCCAGCCCAACGTCCGGTTGATCGACGCCGTGGATCCCGCTGGTTATCAGCGAGCGCATATTGCGGGCGCGGTGAATATTTTCTACCTTGACCTCGCCAAGCTCGACGAGCGCAAGAAAAACGGCTTCCCCCTGAGCCAGGCCGAAGCGGAAAAGGTTTTCGGCGAAGCCGGTATCGACGCCGCTACGCAGGTCGTCGTCTACGATGGCGGCGAAGGCCCATCGGCGTCGGGCGTATGGTTCGTGCTCGACTTTTTCGGCCACAAGAATGTCAAGGTGCTGAACGGCGGTCTGCGCAAGTGGCTGAAGGAAAACCGCTCTCTGACCCAGGACGTGCCCACGCCAGAGAAGAAGAAATTCACTGCCAAACCGGATGCCGAGCGCGTCGTGACGCGCGCCTGGGTGGAGAAGAATCTGAAAACCAAGGATGTCGTACTGGTGGACACCCGCTCGTTCAATGAATATATCGGCAAAGACGTGCGTCCGGGCGCCTCGCGTGGCGGGCACATCCCTGGCGCGGCACACCTCGAATGGACCAAGTTCTCGGACAAGATGAACACCTTCAAATCAGCCGACCAGCTTGAAAAGGCGCTCAACCAGCGAGGCATCACCAAGGAAACCAAGGTGGTCACTTATTGCCAGACCGGAATCGGACGTTCCACCGACATGGCGCTGGCGATGAAACTAATCGGCTATGACAACGTGGTCGAATATGCCGGTTCGTGGGAAGAATGGTCGGCCGATCCACGGCTGCCAATCGAAAAATAAGGAGGACGTCATGAACACAGTTCTGGGTGGTCTCGCAACGGGAGTGGCTTTCGGATTCGTGCTGCATCGCGGGGGGCTCACGCGCTACTCGCGCATCATGGGCACGTTGCTGATGCAGGATCTGAAGCCCATGAAATTCATGTTCACGGCACTCGCAGTTGCCGCACTGGGAATGGGATTTGCCGATCTTGCGGGCGTGGCCGAACTTGCTCCACGAGTGAACGCGTATTTCGGCCTCAGCCATTTCATCGGCGGCGCGCTGTTCGGCGTCGGCATGGCGCTCGGCGGGTTCTGACCCGGAACTTGTGCGGCCAGGCTGGCCGCCGGAAAAAGATTGGTGGTTCTGGGGGTGTTCGGCATGCTGCTCGGGGTTCTTGCTTTCGACATGGCGTTTCCTCATCTGCCTGCCTGGGGGGTGCGTTCCTTTCCCCAGAGCATGACCTTGCCGCTGCTGTTCGATATTTCCTATGGGGCGCTGGCGATTGCGCTGGGTGTGATGGTGCTGGTGATGGTGGGGTTTGCCGATCTCTTCGATCCAGCCAGGCGCCGGGCGACGGGGGCAGGCGAAACAGGCAAGCCCGGTCCGCTGCTCAAGCGCGAGTGGGGATTCGTCTCCACCGGGATACTGGCGGGTCTCATCATCCTGGCGGCGACGGCGCAGGGGCATTACCTCGGCATCGCCGGCGGCTTTGCCGCATTGGTGGCTTATCTGGGGAGTCCGCTGGGCTACGCATTGAACAGTGTGCCGGTACTCAACGAGATGACCTCCTGGCGCGCAGTCATGGTGCTTGGAATCTTTCTCGGCGCGGCGGTGAGCGCGGTGATCTCGGGAAGCTTTCGCAATGTCCCGGTCACTCCGCTGTGGGAGTCGGCGTTTACATCTGGTGCGAAAAGCCGTGCCGCAGCAATGTTCGTGGGCGGCTTTCTCATCATGTTTGGCGCCTTGCTTGGTGGCGGTTGTACTACGGGCGCCTTCATGGCCGGTTTTCCCACGCTCTCTGTCGGCAGCTTCGCCATGGGGCTGACGTTCTTTGGCGTAGGGATGGGCGCAGCGTTCCTGCTCTACTGGGGACGCTGGGGCAAGGTGGCGGCAGTGCAGGCACGCAGGCTAGACCTGTCCAATGATTAAGGGGAATAAATCATGAATATTCGTTGGCATCTGTTTTATCTTATCCTCATCGGCATGTTGCTGGCAGCGTTGCTGTTGCAGGGTGCGAAGTTGCAGCAGGTGGCGCTGCATGGGGAACGCCAGGTGGTGGCAAAGGCGCTGTACGAGGACATTCGAAAATCTCCCGAGAAGTACCAGGTCGTGGATCTGCGCGAGGCCGCAGAGTTTGAAGACGGCCATCTGCCGCAAGCGGTCAACCTGAAACCGGGGCCGAAGGTCAAGGGTGCGGCGCTTGATCGCTACAAGCGCACGGTGATCGTGAGCGACGAAGGCGATCCGACGCTACATCAGGCGCTGGTGAACGAATTCAAGCTCGCGGCCAATCTCGAAGGCGGCATGATGCAGTGGCGCATGAGCCGACTTCCCGAAGTCTCCGGCCTGACCGATACCGAGGGGCTGCGGCGCGGCCGCGCGGGATGACTGTAACCCAGCCCTCCCGGCGGGAGAGCGAAAACAGGAAAACGATGCTAAAAAACTCAGTCGACCACGAAACACACGAAACGGGGTAAGCAGGAATTTCGCCGTGAGGCGAAAGCTCGCAAAAAATTCAGATGGATACAAGATTTTTCACCTCTACCAAACGGGTGAGTGAGCTGGCTCTATCAACTCATTGGTTTATTTCGTGTATTTCGTGTGTTTCGTGGTTGAAATGAGGTTTTAAGGATGAAACATTTGGCTTACACATTTCTGGCGCTATTCGCCTTGCTCGCCTCTACCATGGTTGATGCCGGAACGCTCAAGCCCGTCAAGGGTTCGGTGCAGGCGAGCGACTTCATCACGCAGGATCTGAAGGGGAAATCAGTCCGTTTCAATTCCTTGCAAGGCAAGGTGGTGCTGCTCAATTTCTGGGCTACCTGGTGCGCGAACTGCCGCAAGGAAATGCCTTCGATGGAAGCGCTCCATCAAGCCTATAAAAACAAGGGTCTGGTGGTGCTGGCGATCTCTCAGGATCAGGTGAACGCGAGTGTCGTGCAGGCTTACGTGGAAGAGATGAAGATGAGCTTTCCTGTGTGGTACGACCGTGACGGCCTGGTCGGCAGGCAGTATGGCATTCCCGGCGTGCCGGTGTCGTACCTGATAGGCGCGGACGGGCGCGTAGCCTACCGAGTAACCGGAGATTACGACTGGTTTGGAACAGAAGCGCGCGCGGCGGTGGAATCGCTGCTCGCCGCGCAGGTTAATAAACCTTAAAAAGCAGTTTAACCACGGGGCACACGGGGAGCACGGGGTTACAAAATAGGGCTTATCACCCGATAGGTGAGTCATCAAAACGACTTCAACAAGCCTTTGCTTTCCCCGTGTCCCCCGTGTGCCCCGTGGTTCAAACAAGGTTTTCAGGATAAAAAAGAGGCTAGGCACCATGGTCGATAGACGCGATTTTCTGAAGCTTTCCGGCACCGGCATGTGCGCCTTTGCGCTTAGCATGTCCGAGACGTTGCAGGCACGCATTCTGGCGGTGGACGACCCGCTGGTTTCCTACCCCGACCGCTCGTGGGAGGACTTCTACCGCAAGGAATTCGCCAGCACGCGCGGCGATGCCCAGGGCTTTGCCTTTCACTGCTCCAACTGCCAGGGCAACTGCGCTTTTCGCGTATTCGCCAAGGATGGCGTCGTGACGCGCGAGGAACAGCTTGCGCAATATCCGCAGATCAGCCCGGACATTCCCGACCCCAATCCCCGTGGCTGCAACAAGGGAACCATCCACTCGCAGGCCATGTATGAGAAGGATCGGTTGCTCTACCCACTCAAACGCGTGGGCGAACGCGGGGAGGGAAAATGGCAGCGCGTTTCCTGGGATCAGGCGATGGGCGATATTGCAGAAAAAATCGTCGACACCCTGGCGGATGTGGGCCCCGGTGGAATGCTGTTGTATGCCGGAACCGGGATCGTCTCGCAGGGGCGGCGTGCCGGCCCCTTGCGCCTGGGCTCGTTGCTCGGCTCGACCCGTCTTTATCCTTCCAGCGCAGTGGGCGACATGTTTACTGGCGCGGCGCTGGCTTATGGCATTCCCAACGTGGGCACCTCGCTCGATGCCTGGTTCGAGATGGATTACATCATCTTGTGGGGCTTCAACCCCAACGTGACCCGCATCCCGGACGCGCATTATCTGTGGGAAGCAAAATGGCGCGGCGCCAAAATCGTGGTGATTTCGCCGGACTATAACCCCACCGCCATCCATGCTGACTGGTGGCTGCCCATCAAGCCCGGCTCCGACAGCTTCCTCGCCATGTCGCTGGTGCAGGTGGTGCTGAAAGAAAAGCTCTACAAGGAAGATTTCATCCGCGAGCAGACCGATCTGCCCTTCCTGGTGCGCGAGGATACCGGCATGTTGTTGCGCCTCTCCGACCTGCGCAAGGACAGCAAGAACGACGTGTTTTATTGCTGGGACGAGATAAGCAATGCCGCCGTGCTCATGCCCGGCTCCCAGGGGCATTTCAGGAAAACCCTGCGCCTCGGCGCGATTCGCCCGGCGCTGACCGGTCGTTATCAAGTCAAGGGGCACGACGGCAAGATGATTCCCGTTACCACCGCTTTTGAAAAAGTACGTGCCGAGGCGGAGAAATTCTCACCCGAGGCCACCCAGGCGCAAACCGGCATCTCGCCCGTGCTGGTGACCAAGCTGGCACGCGAATTCGCCGCCGCGCACGACCCCGGCCTCACCATCGGTTTTTCCCTGCACAAATACGCCTGGGGCATCCTCGCCAACTGGGCGCAAGCCCTGTTTTGCGCGCTCACCGGCCATGACGCCGTGGATACCGAGCATCAGTGGAGCCTGGGCGGCTTGGGACCAATGACAGCGCCCAAGCCCGCGCGTTTTGAATCTGGATTCCTGGGCGAGTGGTTTTCGGGGCGCATGTGGGAGACTTTCGAGCGCCACTACGCCGGAGAAGAATTCAAGCAGCGCACCGGCATCACCCCGGACGATCTGGTGAAGCTGGCCGAGCGTTCGCGTGACGAGAAGTGGCGCACCAATTATGCCGAACCGAAAATCCGCATCCTGTTTGGCGACAATATTTTCCGCCGTAACAAGTCCTCGGAGCATTACCGCAAGACGGTGCTGGATGCGACCGAGCTTTACGTCAACGTCAACTTCCGCATGGATTCCTCGGCGGAATACGCCGACTACGTGCTGCCCGCCATCAGC
>JAUYFQ010000012.1 GCA_030690895.1 Sulfuricellaceae bacterium | reverse complement strand
CCTGATTAGTTACATTCCTCAGTTGAGAAAATTGGCTATGATTCATGCTATTGAGCAAAGGCAGGCACGCACTACTCCCTCCCCTTCAAGGGGAGGGCTGGGGTGGGGATGGGTTGAGCCGGACGTTAGCGTTTGTAACCCATCCCCCTCCCAACCTCCCCCTTGAAGGGGGAGGGGCTGATGGCTGAGAAATGTAACTAATCAGGTTAGATTTTGCATCAAAATGGAGGATGAATATGACGTTACCACGCATTTACATTGAAACCTCGGTGATCAGTTACCTCACCGCACGCCCAAGTCGCGACCTGCTGGTTGCAGCACGTCAGGAAGCCACGCGGGAATGGTGGGATTTGCGTGATAGCGCATTTCATCCGTTAATTTCCAGTCTGGTTCTTGAAGAAGCCTCCGCTGGCAATGTTGAAGCAGCATTGAAACGGATCAGCATTTGCCAGCCTCTGGCGCACTTGCCCATCGATACGGCCTGCGAGCAACTTGCCCGTGAACTCATTGCCGCCAAAGCATTGCCGGCCACGGAACAGGAAGATGCTTTGCACATTGCTCTGGCGACCTTGGCGCGGGTTGATTTCATTGCCACATGGAATTTCGCGCATCTGGTTGGCCCCGTTGCGAAATACCGTTTGCAGTCACACATTGAACGCCTGGGCTACACGCCGCCAATTCTTGCCACCCCTGAAGAACTCCTGGAGACATTGCCATGATAAAACCCATCGAAAACACTGAAACTGTTCTGCCCACGAACGAAAATATCCCGCGTTTGGGACGCTCCGACCCATTACTGCAGGAGCTGTGGGCCGTTAAAGCCGCCATGAATGCCGAGGCGGGTTACAGCATCGAGAAACGGGCCGAGCGGGCGCGACAGTTTGACCTGGAGTCCACCATTGCCCGCTTGCGGCAACAGATTTCACACTGAGCCCACATGAAGCAATCTCTCTCCCGCGAACACCGCCGCACGCTGGAAACCCTGGTGGCTCAGGCCAGAGCAAGCGCAGAATCCGGCGCTGTCAAAGCCTTGCAAGCCCTCGCCGTGGGTGCCAGGGAAATGCCCGCCCATGCCTCGGATGAGCAGAAAAAGCTGCGTGTCCAGCTCCGCGCCCATGGCCGGGCGCTAGGTGACCTGCTACGCCCCGATGACACGCAGGACATCAACCACCTGGTCAGCGAGATTGCCTACGAACACTGGCACCGCATGCTGTTCGCCCGCTTCCTCGCCGAAAGCGATCTGCTCATGCACCCGGACGGTTACCCGGTTAGCTTGCAGGACTGCAAGGAAGACGCCGCCAGCCTGACGCCGCCAGCTCGCAGCGAGTGGGAAGTCGCCGGTCACTACGCCAGCGCCATGCTGCCCAACGTCTTCCGCCCCGACAGCCCGGCGCTGGCGCTGCAACTGCCGCTGGAAACCGAGCAGGCGCTCGAAGCCTTGCTCGCCAAGCTACCGGCCACCGTCTTCCAGGCCGACGACAGCCTGGGCTGGAGCTACCAGTTCTGGCAGGCGCCGAAGAAGGAAGAAGTACAGCGGCAGATGAAGCAGGCGGGTACCAAGGTGGGCGCCGACGAACTGCCTGCGGTGACGCAGCTTTTCACCGAGCAGTACATGGTCGCCTTCCTCCTCGAAAACGCCCTCGGCGGCTGGTGGCATAGCCGCCACCCGCGCATGAAGCTGCCCATAGCGATGCCCTACCTCCGCTTCACTCCCTCTCCCCTCGCGGGAGAGGGCCGGGGAGAGGGGGTGCCCGCCGCCGGAACCTTCCCGGCCTGGCCCGACACGCTCGCCCAGTTCAAGCTGCTCGACCCCTGCACCGGTTCCGGCCACTTCCTCGTCTCGGCCTTCCACTACCTGGTGCCGATGCGCCGCGCCACCGAAAAGCTCTCGGTGCGCGACGCTGTCGACCGCGTGCTCGCCGACAACCTGCACGGCCTCGAACTCGATGCCCGTTGCGTCGAAATCGCCGCCTTCGCGCTGGCCCTGGCCGCCTGGCGTTACCCGGATGAGAAGAATGAGCCCATCGGCTACCGCCCCCTGCCGCGCCTCAACATCGCCTGCGTCGGCGTCGCGCCGCGCAGCAAGAAGGCCGACTGGCTCAAGCTCGCCGGAGGCGACGAACGCCTCGAAGGTGGCATGGCCGCGCTCTACGCCCTGTTCCAGAAAGCGCCGGAACTCGGCAGTCTGATCGACCCGATGGCCGCGACGCGTGGCGATCTGCTCGACGCGCATTGGGAGGAACTCGAATCACGGCTGGAACAAGCTCTTCTCCCCTCTCCCGCAAGCGGGAGAGGGGCCGGGGGAGAGGGCGCGGACGATCAGGACATCGAAGCGAGAGTGGCTGCGCAGGGCATGGTGCACGCCTCGCGCATCCTTACGCGCAAGTATCACCTGGTCATCACCAACCCGCCCTACCTCGGCGCGGGACAGCACGGCCCAGTGCTCAAGGATTTCTGCGAGGAGCACTACAAGACCGCGAAGAGCGACCTCGCCAATGTGTTTCTGGAGCGCAGCCTCAAGCTCTGCACGCCCGGTGGCGCGGTGTCTTACGTTATGCCACAGAATTGGTGGTTCCTAACCAGTTACAAGACCCATCGAGAACAGCTACTGAAAGGCTACACGTGGGATTTACTAGTAAAGCTTGGCGGTGGTGCAGAAGCGTTTGAGAACGGCCCAGGAAATATAACCAACATCTGCATGGTGGTGTTGACCAACAGTCGTCCTGGCGAAACGCATAAATCTCGCGGGTTGGAAATTAGTAAAGCAAAAACGCCCGAAACGAAATCGCAAGCACTACAGATAGATCAACTAGTCGAAATCAGGCAACTTGGACTTCTAGGGAATCCGGATTCGGCAGTAGCCTTCGGTGAGATTGATAGAACCAAGCTGTTTTCTTCAGTAGCGTCTTGTTTCCAAGGGACATCAACCGGAGATAACCAACAATTTGTTAGGTGTTTTTGGGAAGCAGGAATAGGCAACGACTTTTCCCTATTTCAAGGCCATGCTGAAATAACTACCCTCTATGGGGGCCGGGATAACGCTGTTGTCTGGCAAAGAGTTCGAGATTTTGAAGGTTCGGCGGTACGTGGTGAGTCCGCATGGGGAAGGAAGGGTATCGCGATTGCACAGATGAGTAATCTTCCTGCGACCTTGTATTTAGGGAACCTGTTTTCAAATTCAAACCCCGTAATAGTGCCTATCAATGAAAACAATCTTGCTGCAATTTGGGCTTTTTGCTCTGCCCCAGAATTTGCAGAGAACCTTCGGGCTATAAACCAAAAACTGAGTATAGATAACGGATACGTGGGGAAAATCGAGTTCGACCTCGCCCACTGGCAAAAAGTCGCCGCCGAACGCTACCCCAATGGTCTGCCCAAACCCTATTCCGACGACCCGACGCAGTGGATTTTCCACGGTCACCCGAAACCGGCCACAGACCCGCTGCAAGTCGCCGTGGCCCGTCTGCTCGGCTACCGCTGGCCTGCGGAGAAGCCCCTCTCCCCCAGCCCCTCTCCCGCAAGCGGGCGAGGGGAGCAAGAGATGGAGCTGTCCGACGAAGCACGCACCTGGATTACCCGCTGCAAAGAACTCGAAGGCCTGATCGACGACGACGGCATCGTCTGCCTGCCTGCGGTGCGCGGCGAACAGTCGGCGGAGACGCGCCTGCGTGCGCTGCTCGCCAAAGCCTTCGGCGGCGACTGGTCGGCGGCACGCGAAAGTCAGTTGCTGCGGGACGCCGGTTGCGACGGCCTGCCGCTGGCGCAATGGCTGCGCGACAAATTCTTCGAGCAGCACGTCGCACGCTTCCAGAAGCGCCCCTTCATCTGGCACGTCTGGGACGGCCACAAGGAAGGCTTCTCGGCGCTGGTGAATTACCACCTGCTGACGCGCGAGAAGCTCAACACGCTGGTCCACCTCTATCTGGGCGACTGGATCACCCAGCAAAAGCGCGCCGTCGATGCCGGTAACGGCGATGCAGTGCTCAAGCTGGCCAAGGCAGAGGCACTCAAAACCAAGCTGGAAGCCATTCTCGAAGGCGAGCCGCCCTACGACATTTTCGTGCGCTGGAAGCCCTTGCACCAGCAGCCGCTGGGCTGGGACCCGGACATCAACGACGGCGTGCGCATGAACATCCGCCCCTTCGTCGTCGCCGAAATCCTGCGCCTCCCGCGCCCCAAACTCGGCATAAAATGGGAAGCGGATCGCGGCAAGGACGTGCCTTCCGCCCCCTGGTTCAAGCTCGGCCCGACCTACGGCGAGCCGGAAGGCACCCGCATCAATGACCATCACACCACGCTGGCGGAGAAGAAGGCGGCGCGGGAGAAACATAAAGGAGAAACATCATGCTGACCCTGCACGCCATGCTGCAACCCGACGGCCATGTCATCTTGCCCGAACCGCTACGCCGGGAACGTCCGGTGCCGGTGCTGGTGACCTTTCTGGATGAACCAGAGGCGCCCGCCACTAGCGCGGGCAATGCGGCGGCAACGTTGGCGCTGCTGCAATCGCCGGCCTTTCGCGCCTTGCCTCAGGGCGACTCAGCGGAAGTCGAACAGCGCATCGCCGCCTTGCGTTCGGATTGGAAGGACGACTGATGCGCCGCGCCTACGTCGATAGCTGCCTGTTCATCTACTGGGTGGAGCGGGCCGCACCGCAAGCTGATGCGGCCTTGCTCTGGCTGGCGCAAAACGCCGATGCCACCTTGTGTGTGTCGCCGCTGGTGCGACTGGAAACGCTGGTCAAGCCACTGCGCGATGGTCAAACAGAAATCGTGCAGGCTTACGAGCGCTTGCTGTCTGTGCAATCCTGGCTACCCATCGACGACGCCGTGTTTGCGCGGGCGCTGGATTTGCGCGTGCGTTTCGGCCTGAAGACCCCGGATGCCCTGCACCTGGCTTCGGCACAGCATCATGGCTGCGACGAGTTGTGGACGAATGATGATCGGTTGAAAACTGCCGCCGGACCGTTGGCGGTGAATGTGTTCGACAACCTGTCCAGCGTGCCATGAAAACAAGCGTTCATTCGGTGCTGCAGGGCCTGATCCACCGCATCAAAGAGCAGGCCAAGCGCTTCAATTCCGCCCTCGAAGCGGCACCCGTTGCCATCCTTTGGACCGACGAGAAGCGAGAATGGGAAGGTGTGTTGCCAAAAATAAAGGAAGCGCTGCCAGAACTATATTCACTAGGACCATATGTTCCAGAGGAACGCTCCGGGCCTGGCGTCTGGTTGCGTATGGTGGCGGATCGACAGGCAGGAACAACCGAAGCTAACGTGACACCTATTCTTTATCTCCCCGGCGTAGGCAACGGACAATTGCGTACCGATTTGCGTGGTTTGAAGGACGACCCGCAACTGGCGCCGCTCGCCGAACTGCAATATCGAGGAGCCTTCTGGCGCCAGGATAACGGCAAGGACTGGACATTGCGCGCCTTCCTCGAAAGCAAGCGTGCAGGGCTGGGGTTGAATGTTTCTGGCAATCAGGAAACCTTGCTGGCGCTCAAGGCGGCAATGGGTAAATTACTCAACCAGAATCTGCCGGCCTTGAGTCAGCAAACCATAGACGAGCGTTTCCTCAACGACCTGCTCAATCCGGCCCCGGACGAGACCGTGCTGCGCTGGTTGACCGCGCCCGAGACGATACAGGAAGAAAAGGGCGAGGCATGGGCGAGCTTTGTGACGACGACGCGCACTCGCTTTGGCGTTGATCTTGGCAAGGGGCCGCTGGATGTGGCGCAGAAGATTCTCGCCAGCCAGCCGGGAGAGGCAGGCTACCTGCTGTGGGAGAAGTATTGCGCCCACTGGCAGAGCTATCCCGATGCCTATGAGGTGTTCCGCAATACCGCGCTGCCCGACCTTTTTCAGGACGCATGGCGCTACCCGCGCGAGAACGATGCTGACGAAAAACGCTTGTCCGACGCATTGTTGCAGGCGGCAAGCCTGGAGCCATTGGCGGTAGCCGAGGCGGTACTAAAACTGGATACACAGCACTCGGCACGACGCGAATCGCTTTGGGCGCAAATGGGCCGGGCGCCACTCGCGTTGGCGCTTGCTCATCTGGCGGAGATTGCGCGGGCATTTCAGCAACCGCAGGCGGGGGGCACGGTAGCAGAGGCAGCACTTCGCTACGCGGAGAGTGGCTGGCGCATCGATGCCGCCGCTCGTGCCTCGATGGTGCTAGCTCAGCAAGCAGAACAGGAAAAACCAATCTATGCCATTTTGGAGGCGCTGTATCGCCGCTGGCTCGAAAGGCAGGCGGAAAGCTTCCAGGCACTGGTCAAACGCGACGGCTACCCCCACTGGAACTTGCCCGAGGTGACGGATGGCACAGTCGTGCTGTTTGTCGATGGCCTGCGCCTCGATCTGGCTCGCGAACTGGAATCCGCACTGGCCGCCGATGGCCTGAACACAAGTCTTGAACCAGGCTTTACCAGCGTGCCTTCAGTCACCAGCAGCGGCAAGGTGTGGGTGTCGCCAGCCTGCAAACTCGCCGATGGCGGAAATGGCGGTGGCTTTGAGCCCAAGCTGCCCAAGGGCGCCTATACCGCAGACAAGTTGCGCAAGGCAATGGAGGCCGAGGTTTACGCCCTGGTTGATACGGAAAGTCCAAGTTTTGCTTATGGCAAAGGCTGGGCGGAATTCCCCGGCGACATTGACAGCGACGGCCACAACAAGGGCTTGCGGCTGGCTCGCGCGGTGGGCAGTCATCTGGATGACCTGGCACGTACCATTCGCCGCTTGCTGGCAGCAGGATGGAAAGAGGTCTGGGTTGTGACCGACCACGGCTGGTTGCTTTTGCCCGGCTGCCTGCCCAAGGCCGAATTGCCCGTCAAGCTCACGGAGACCAAGTGGGGGCGCTGTGCCGTGTTGAAGGATGCGGTGGCCGATCAGGATTGGCTGGTGCTGCCATGGAGCTTTGACCCTGCGGTTCGCATTGCGTTGGCGCCGGGAATTTCAGCATTTTCCAATGGCAGGGAATATGACCATGGAGGCCTGAGCCCACAGGAGTCAGTGGTGCCATTCTTGCGGGTGCAGCGCCTAGGGGCTGCCGAGGGGTTGCCCCGGCTGGGGTCTGTCAGTTGGAACACGCGCAAGACGATCTGCTCGGTGATGGCTAATGATGCTGTCGGACTGACTGTGAGTCTGGAGCGCCTGGGAACAGTTATCGGCGAGGCTGAAAGCATCGGAGAAGATGGCAAGGCACGTGTAATTTTCGAGGAAGTGGATGATCTGATTGGCGAGCAGGTTTCCATGGTGTTGCGCCGGGACGGCCAGAAGGTCGCCGAGGAACGATTGAATTTTGGAGAGAGCTGGAATGGAGCTTGACGACCTGGACCGCAAGGCTGCGGATGCCTTCGATGGCTATATCGTGCGCAAGGACCTGGTACGCCAGTTTTCGCGCCAGTTTCCCGTGCCCACTTATGTGGTCGAATTCATGCTCGGCCGGTACTGCGCCACCACTGATGAAACCGAGATTCAGGAAGGACTGGCCATTGTTCAGCGCCAGCTTTCCGAACGCACCGTGCGGGCTGGCAACGAGGAACTGATCAAGTCCATCGCGAAAGAGAAAGGACAGGTTCGCATCATTGACATCATCTCGGCGCGACTTGATGCGAAAACTGATTCCTACGTCGCCGAGCTGCCTTCGCTGAAGCTGCGAGATGTGCGTATCTCGGCGGAACTGGTCACCGAGCATCAGCGCATGTTGACCGGCGGTTTTTATGCCGAGGTGACGCTGGGTTACGATGCGATCATCGCTCAGGAAAAAAACGGCAGGTCTTTCGGTGTTGATGGCCTGCGGGCGATCCAGCTTTCCCAGCGTGATGTGCTCGACAAGATGGCCGTGGCACGGGCAAAGCTTTCTACCGCCGAGTGGAAGGATTTTCTGCTGCGCTCCATCGGCATCGAGCCTGCGCAACTGACGGAACGGGGCAAGGACGCCATGCTGCTGCGCATGGTGCCATTCGTCGAACGCAACTACAACATGGTCGAGATCGGCCCGCGTGGCACTGGCAAGTCGCATCTATTCCAGCAGGTTTCGCCTTATGCCCATCTGGTTTCCGGTGGCAAGGCGACAGTAGCACGCATGTTCGTCAACAATGCCAACGGTCAGCGGGGGTTGGTGTGCCAGTACGACGTGGTGTGCTTTGACGAGGTTTCAGGTATTTCCTTCGACCAGAAGGATGGCGTAAACATCATGAAGGGCTACATGGAGTCCGGTGAGTTCTCGCGCGGCAAGGAAAGCATTCGCGCTGATGGCTCCATTGTCATGGTTGGCAACTTCGAGGTGGATGTGGAACACCAGCAACGCATCGGCCATCTGTTCCAACCCCTACCGCCTGAGATGCGCGATGACACGGCGTTTATGGATCGCATCCATTGCTACCTGCCCGGATGGGACGTGCCCAAGCTCAAGCCCGAGATTTTCACCGACCACTTCGGCCTGGTCAGCGACTTTCTCTCTGAATGCTTCACGCAACTGCGTAGCCAAAGCCGCCTGGCCGTGCTGCAAAACCGTGTGTTCTTTGGCGGCGCGCTGTCCGGGCGGGACATCAACGGCGTTAACAAAACCATCAGTGGGCTGTTGAAGCTGATCTATCCGGGGCAGGACGCGGTAGTCAGCGACGAAGATCTGGAATGGGCAGTGCGTCTGGCTCTTGAAGTACGCCGCCGGGTTAAGGAACAACAGAAACGCATCGGTGCAGCAGAATTCCGCAACACCCACTTCAGCTATACGCTCGGTGCCGAAGGGGTAGAAAAGTTCGTCTCAACCCCAGAGCTACAAAGCCAGGGCGGTATCGGCGACGAACCGCTTGAGGCCGGACAAATCTGGGCGCTCTCTCCAGGAGGGCAAGATGAACACCCCGGCCTGTTCCGCCTTGAAGTCACCGAAGGACCCGGTAGCGGCGTACGCGTCCTCAATAAACCAGTGCCCCAAGCATTTCAGGAGTCCATTCGCTGCGCCGAGCAAAACCTCTACGCCCGCGCCATGCAGTTGGTAGGTGACCGTGACCCGCGTTCCCACGAATTCTCTGTGCAGCTGCGTGGGTTCGATGCTGCCAAAAGCGGCGCGAAGACTGGCGTGTCGTCTCTGATCGCGCTGTGCAGCGCACTGTTGCGAAAATCAGTGCGCGGCGGCTTAGTGGTGGTCGGTGAGGTTACGCTTGGTGGCACCATCGAGCCGATTCACAACGCTGTCAGCCTAGCCGAAATGGCCGTGGAAAAGGGTGCGAAATCGTTGCTGCTACCAGTGTCGTGCCGACGCCAGTTGTTCGATTTGTCTGATGACATGGCGACGCGGCTGGATATTGAGTTCTACCAGGATGCTAAGGATGCTTTATTGAAAGCACTGGCGGACTGACAGGCGCACAGGCGTAGCTATTTCACCGTCTTCGGCCAGCAAGCCGATGGCGGGTTACCCCACAATCCATTGCACTTGCGGTTACACCGAGATTGATTATTGTGCGTAAACTTGACGTACAATTACGGCATCTGTTTCAGGAGACTTTGCCATGTCCAGAACCCTTGCCAGCGAATCAGCCCGGATCAATTTGCGCACGAGTACCGAAGCGAAGGCGATGATCGAGCGTGCCGCAGCATTGATGGGAACGACGGTTTCCAGCTTCATGCTGCAAAACGCCTATGAGGCCGCGCGCCGTATTGTGACTGAAAGCAACACGTTGTTGATGACCGAACGGGATTTTGAGGCATTCACCTCGTCCATTGAAAATCCACCCCAGCCGAAGCCCGCTCTGCGCGAACTGATGGCGCGTCGTTGAGCGGTGGTCGCCATCCAGCTGTTGAATGTCCAGCATCGGCGCGAGGGGTTTGATTGTGGCGATGCTGTGCTGAATGAATTTTTGTTGCGCCAGGCAGGGCAGCCGCACCGGGCGACACCATCCCATGGGAAGCCTCGAGACTGAAGCTGAGGCACGCTGGCAGCGATAATGTGCCAGGTTGTTTTCCGGTCGGCAGGCGCGGCGCGAGTTTGACGAAGCCGGCGATTGGTATGAGCAAGAACGCGCCGGTCTTGGATTGGAGTTCCTTGCTGAAATTGAACGCTTGATTCATCTCATTGCCAGTAACCCCGAACAATTCCCCATTTTGTACCGCGACGTGCGCAAGGCCGTCACACGGCGATTCCCCTACAGTGTTTATTTCCGTGAGCGGAATCAGCACATCGTTGTGCTGACCGTATTTCATAATTTCATAGCGCCCGCAAACCGGCGGTGTGGCAGCAACGGGCGAGGTGAGCGGCGTTTGCTACAAGCCCCGTAATCCCCGCGCCTTCGCGTTTAACTGTCATGGCGAAACGCCGCCCCAAATTATGAAACATCGCTCTTGTGCCCATGGGTATCGCCATGACAGTTTCCCCCCACCCCAGCCCTCCCCCGAAGGGAGAGGGGGACGAGGGCAACGCTTCGCGTTGTTTTACGTTAACGATAAACCCCGTCTTCAACAACGCTCGACATTTGTTTTTTTATGGCATATATTGATCGCACTCGATCAATAATTATGCGAATAAATGATTTCCTGCCGTCTTTCCACCATTCTCGGCGCCAAGCGCCTCAAAGTCTCCGATGTCTGCCGGGCGACCGGCGTTGCCCGAGCCACGCTGGATCGTTATTACAACGACCGGGTCAGCAGCTTCGACCGCGAAGTGCTGGGCAAGCTATGCCAATTTCTCCAGGTCAAGCCGGGCGACTTGCTGGTGCTGGTGGATCAAGGCGATCTTTTCGGGGTGCTGGGGCGGGAAGAGAAGGGGGCGTCATGACCGAACGGGAAATGAAACTGCTGCTGGATGCACGCGCCATCAAACAGGTGCAGGTGCATTACGCGGTGATGTCGCAGGGCTACATGATCGTGGCCGATGGCAAGCCGCTGGAAACCGGCAAGCGGGAAACGCGGGAATTCAAGACACTGGATGCGGCGGCGAAACTGCTGTTCAAGCTGGGCATTGCGGATTTCGGAGTCAGATTGCGGACGACGGGTTGAGGTATATCTGACAGTGCCAGGACGCCGAAATAAAAATGATGAAGCCTTATCCAAAAAGCAAGGAAGGACTGATTCTCGGTCGGGGAAACATACCGCCGAAAATCGGGACGTTCACGCCGCCAGCGCCTTATCTGTGCAAATGCCGCCGAAACATTCGGTTGATTCGGAAAGACCCATGCAATGAAAAACTTCCTTGAAGTGGATGCTGCCGAGTTCAAGTTTGCCACCAAGATTTTTTGTGGCAAGCGGTGCAAGCTGGGGCCTGTGCTTTTGGCATATGAGGGTGGCTTTTTATCAATCGAATCCGGTGATGCCTGTCATGCGAGCAGTTGAGGTGATCAGGCGTCAACCATCAGGCCAGCCTGGCTGGCCTGCGGTTTTTTTAGAATGATACGTTTTGCGTCGCTCGGCAGCGGTAGTCGGGGAAATGCGCTGATTGTCGAGGTCAGCCAGACGCGTATTCTGCTTGACTGTGGTTTTACCCTGCGCGAAACAATACAGCGGCTGGCTCGTCTTGGCATTGAATCTGACAGTTTGAATGCGATCCTGGTGACCCATGAGCATGCTGATCATGTGGGTGGAGTCGGGGTTCTGGCTCGCAAATTCAATCTCCCCGTGTGGGTGACGCATGGTACCTACAGCCAGGCGAACAAGACGCTCCAGGGATTATCATCTGTCCATCTGTTTGAAACTCACCAGCGATTTTCCATTGGGGAAATTGAAATTTCCCCGTTTCCCGTCCCGCATGATGCGCGCGAACCTGCGCAATTTGTGTTCAGTGATGGCAATTTTCAATTGGGGGTGCTGACCGATACGGGGTGCTCGACTCCCCATATTGAAAGTATGCTGAGTCGCTGCCACGCGCTGTTTCTGGAATGCAACCATGATGCCGAAATGTTGCAGAATGGCCCTTATCCATCGAGTTTGAAACAACGAGTTGGCGGACGACTTGGCCATCTTGACAACGTGGCGGCGGCAGATGTTCTATGCAAGCTCGATACCAGCTTGCTGCAACATATTGTGGCTGCGCACCTGAGCGAGAAGAATAATTCACCTGAGTTGGCGAGGCGCGCTTTAGGTCGGGCGATCAATTGTAGTGATGAGTGGATAGCGGTCGCGGACCAGGAGTGCGGACTGGCTTGGCGATCTGTCGTATGAAGCAGAAATAAGGGCGAAAAAAAACCGGCCAGAGGCCGGTTTTTTCATGCAGCCAAAATTACTTGGCGGCAGGAGCAGGTGCGGCAGGAGCAGCAGCAGCGTCAGCAGCAGGTGCGGCAGCAGCGTCAGCAGCAGGTGCGGCAGGAGCAGCAGCTTCAGGGGCAGGAGCAGCAGCAGGAACTGGCTCAACAGCAGGAGCAGGAGCAGCTTCTTCTTTTTTGCCACAAGCAGACAGGGACAGAGCCAACAGAGCGGCAAGCAGTACGGAATGTTTCATTGTATTTCCTTCGAAAATTTTCAGTTGTACATGGATCGGTTATTCCAGAATATCTGGGGCGCCAACCGACCGCGATATTCTACATGTTTTTTTGAGTGATTTATAGCGAGTTCGCGATAATTTACTGAAGAAAATATTGCTACAGGCCTAGCGTGGTTGCTGGCGCGGAGGGTTCGGAAGCGTTCAGAATTTCATTGAAGCGTCGGGAGGTATCCAGCGCACCTTCCGGGTCATTCAGTGCGAGCAGGGCGCGCGGGTATTCGTAATGAAAGCGGTGCAGGTAGTGTGTTTCGTCGGCAATGATAAACGGGTCACTGACAGATTTGGCCTCGTCGGTGGTCTGATAAACGCTGCTTGAGTGGCTGAACAGTCGCAGCAGGCCGATAAGTCGGGGGCATTCCCTTTGCAGGTAATTCGTGTCGTGCAGGATGATGATGAGTCGATTGGCGCGGTTGAGGTGGAGAAAATTCTGCAGCAGTTCGATCCGCACCGGACTGTTGTAGCCCGCGCCACGGAGGTTGATATCGAAAATCTTCAAGGAATGGGTCGCCAGGCCGATGATCTCGTCAACTGCTTGGCCGTAATCGGAAAGCGCCTCAATTTTGCGATGATCCGGTGTCATGACGTGACCTCTTCTCCAGAACGATATAACCAGCACGGTACCATTGATAAAACTGGTTTTCCAGACTTTCCCCAGCCAAGTTCTCTGCGGGCAAATGTCGGGTGTCTGCAAAATCCCTCAGCGTGGCCTTGTCTTCCTTGGCTACGGCCAGTTTTTCACCATTAAGATAAAAACAATTCTCGTGGAACAGCATGGTGCTGGTGAGTGCCAGATTTAGCCCGGTTTCCTGTGCGCGTTGCCCGAATTTTTCTAACGTCAACGGGCGTTTGGGCGGATTGAAAACCACGCCCACCTTGGGTTCGGTCAAGTAAGTGCCGAGAAAGCGGCTAACCGTTTGGGCGTCCCATTTGATGCCACCCAGGATGTCCGATACCTTGGCTATCATATCCTTACTGATTTCAGACGGGTGAGCTTGTGCCTTGAGGTCGGGATCCTGATAGATGCCGTCGACCCTGATTTCATCCTGCAGAAACATCAGGAACTGACTGGCGAGTTCCTGTGCATAAGGCGCCTGAAAGCCAACCGAATAAGTCATGCACTCGTCCAGTGCCAGGCCGTAATGGCCGCACTGGGGCGGGAGATAAAGCAAATCGCCCATCTCGGTGATCCACTCCTGTTCCGGTTTGAAATCCAGCAATACCCTGTGTGGCGCATCTGGCAACAGGCGCTGGTCTTCCTGGGTGCTGATTTGCCAGCGACGGTGGCCGATCCCCTGAATCAGAAAGACATCATAAGGGTCGAAATGCGGCCCCACGCTGCCGCCTTGCGGGGCATAGCTGGCCATCAGGTCATCCAGGCGCGCGCGTGGAATAAAATCGAAGACATCCATCAAAGCCGTGCCTTCTGGCAGGAACTGGTTGACGCCCTGGACCAGCAGAGTCCAACTCTTTTTTGGCAGTTTCTGGAAGTCTTTGTCTCCAAAGGGGCCGCGCCGCAAGGTCCATTTATTTCCCTTGTTCTGCACCAGACGAGATTCTGCTCCCTCCATGCAAGCCAATCCGGCCAGCTCATTGGGTGAGAGCAGGCCGGTAAATTCTGGAAAAGCACCGCGCACGAAAAGCGGTTTTTTTTGCCAGTAATCTTTCAGGAACTGTTGGGCGGTGAGGCCGCCGAGAAAGGATAGTTTCATGGCGCAAATCTGCTCAAGGGAAGAATCAGAACAGTATATCAGTTAGAATGCGCGCTCAAATTAGGGTTTTTTTTAAGCTGACGCTTGGGAGCGCATGATGAAAATTGATAAAAATACTGTCGTAACCATTTCTTACGAATTGCGCAACAGTGAAGGCGAAGTGCTAGAACAGAGCGACGAACCGGTTAGCTACCTGCATGGCGGCTATGACGGAATTTTTCAGGTTGTCGAAGAATCCTTGCATGGAAAGGGCGCCGGAGACGAACTGGAACTGACCCTGGAGCCGGAGCATGCGTTTGGTGAATACGATGCGGATCTGGTCAGGATCGAGCCAATCAACCAGTTCCCCGAAGGACAGGTTGAAGTGGGCATGCAGTTCGAAGGTTCTGCGGATGAAGAGGATGAGTGGATTCTCTACACCGTGACCGATGTGACCGAAGACAAGGTCATCGTCGACGGCAACCACCCGCTCGCTGGTCAGCGTTTGTTCTTCAAATGCACCGTGTCGGAAGTACGGCCTGCATCAGAAGACGAAATTGCTCATGAACATGCGCATGGTGAGCATGGCCATCATCATTGAGAAACACGCAACAGCCTGTCCCCCGGCGGGATAGGGTTTATCCTAAAAACTGCATTTCGACCACGAAACACACGAAATAAACCAAAAGTAGGCACCTCTAGGCGACAAATGGTTGAACAGGAATATCCACTCACCCATCAGGTGATGCGCAGTCATCTTGTATCTTTATGAATTTTTTGCGAGCTTTCGCCTTCCGGCGAAATGCCTGCTTACCCCGTTTCGTGTTTTTCGTGTACTTCGTGGTTCAACTAAGTTTTTTATACCAGTTTCCTGAGCTGATAAATCAGTTCCAACGCCTCCCTCGGGCTGAGCTCATCTGGCGCAGCCTGTCTCAGCGCTTCCAGCGCAGGGTGCTCTTCTTCAATCGTCGGCTTCGTCGCAAACAGGTCACCCTGCGGACTGGCATCCTGTTCCTGCTGCTCAAGTTGCAACAGCTTTTTTCTGGCCTGCTGGATGACGCTGCCCGGCACGCCAGCCAGTTGTGCGACTTGCAAGCCATAACTCTGGCTGGCCGGGCCTTCTTCCACGCTATGCAGAAACACGATATGGTCGCGGTGTTCTACAGCGTCCAGGTGGACGTTGGCGACCTGGCGGAACTCCACGCCCAGTTGAGTCAATTCAAAATAATGGGTCGCAAACAGCGTATGGCAACGGGTTTTGGTAATCAGTTGGCGAGCGATGGACCAGGCCAGGGCCAGACCGTCGAAAGTGGATGTGCCACGCCCGATTTCGTCCAGCAGTACCAGAGAGTTTTCAGTGGCGTTATGCAGGATGTTGGCGGTCTCAGTCATCTCGACCATAAACGTTGATCGTCCTCCTGCCAGATCGTCGGAGGCGCCGATACGGGTGAAAATCCGGTCTATCGGCCCAATGCTTGCACTGCGGGCGGGGACGAAACTGCCGCAATGCGCGAGCAGCACAATCAGCGCAGTCTGGCGCATATAGGTGGATTTGCCGCCCATGTTGGGGCCGGTGATGAGCAGCATCTGGCGCGAGCGCGACAAGCGAGTGTCGTTGGGGATGAAATTGCTGGTTTGGGCTTCCACGACTGGGTGACGTCCGCCCTGGATATCCAGCACGGCTTCCGCGCAGAAGGTCGGGGCAACCAGATCCAGCGTAAGCGCGCGCTCTGCCAGGCAGGCCAGTACATCCAGTTCAGCCACTGCGGCGGCGATGGCCGTCAGTCGGCCAATATGCGGTTGCAGAAAATCCAGCAAACCTTCATAGAGCAATTTTTCCCGCGCCAGCGCCCGGTCAGCGGCAGACAGCGCCTTGTCCTCGAAGGCTTTCAATTCCGGCGTGATGAAGCGTTCCGCGTTTTTCAGGGTTTGCCTGCGCCGGTAATCATCCGGTACATGGTCGGCCTGCGCCCGGCTGATCTCGATATAAAAGCCATGCACCCGGTTGTATTCGACTCTCAGGTTGGCTATGCCGCTACGTTCGCGTTCACGGGTTTCCAGCGCCAGCAGGAACTCGCCGCAGTTCTCCTGAATGGTGCGCAACTCGTCCAGATCGGCATCGTAACCACTGGCGATAACACCGCCCTCGCGCAGTACCGTTGCTGGTTCGTCCTTGAGCGCGCGCCGCAGTTCGTCTGCAATGCCATCCGGCACACGAATTTCGTCCATCAGGCTGCTCAGGCGGGGGCTATCGAGCGGCGTCAGCAAGGGTGACAGTTGCGGAAGCAGCGCCAGGCTGTTCCGCAAACCGGATAGATCGCGCGGGCGGGCGCTGCGCAAGGCAATCCGGCCACAGATTCGCTCCAGATCGGCGCAATGGGCAAGCTGCTTGTGCAGCGTTTCACAAGGCCGGGCTCCGCCGGATAGCACCGAAACTGAATCCTGGCGGGCGCGCAGAACGGCATGATCGCGTCTCGGGTGGTGCAGCCAGGTGCGCAGCAAACGGCTGCCCATGGCCGTGGCACAGGTGTCCAGCAGGGACAGCAGGGTAGGAGCCGGTTCGCCGCGCAGGGTTTCGCTGATTTCCAGATTGCGCCGCGCCGCTGCATCCATGAGGACGAATGCGCTCTCCTGTTCGACCTGAATTCCCTGAACATGCGGGAGCTGCCCGCATTGCGTGGCTTTTGCATATTCCAGCAGCGCACCGGCTGCACTGACGCCCAGTGGCAAGTTGGCACAGCCGAAACCATCCAGATCGCGCGTGGCGAACTGGCGTGTCAATGTTCTGAGTGCGGTCTCATGGTCAAACTGCCAGGACGCCAGTGCCTTTCGGGCGCAGCGTGCAGATTCGATAGCGGGGTGTCTAAGCCCTTCCGGAAACAGAATTTCGGAAGGGGAAAGTCTTTCCAGCGTTGAGGCCAGATCGGCTGAGGCGGTTTGTGAAACGGAGAAACGTCCGCTGGCCAGATTCAGCCAGGCGATTCCAACTTCCTTTTGATCGCCGAGTTGATTGCCAGAAATTGCCAGCAACAGGCTGTCGCGCTTGTCATCCAGAAGGGCGGCGTCGGTCAGAGTGCCGGGCGTAATCAGACGTGTGACCTTGCGTTCCACCGGCCCCTTGGACGTGGCAGGATCGCCCACCTGCTCGCAGATCGCCACGGCCTCGCCCAGCTTGACCAGCTTGGCCAGATATTGTTCGGCCGCATGGTAGGGTACTCCGGCCATTTTGATCGGCTGCCCGGCGGATGCGCCGCGCGTGGTGAGCGTGATACCGAGCAAAAGCGCTGCCCGCTCGGCATCAGCAAAGAACAGTTCGTAGAAATCTCCCATACGGTAAAAAAGTAACATGTCCGGATGTTCGGACTTGATGCGCAAGTACTGCTGCATCATGGGCGTGTGCTTGATCTGGTCTGACGTGGGATTATTCAATGTGTATTCCAAAACGGGCCTGATTATCAAACTAAAAAAATCAACGCGTCCCTTATTTTTTTCGATGTGGAATTGTTCTATGCTTGCTCAAAGATGCTGCGTAAAGTGCTATGTTATCCAACCATGGGTAAATTCGCGAGCCACGCGAGGAGAAAGAGGGGGGAATGGCCGATAAAATGGAGTTTCAGGGTGTATATGCCCAACCACCCTACCGGGTGTTGATTGTCGATGACATGCCGTTTCACCGCATGTTGGAGAAGGAAATCCTGGAAGCGCCAAAGTATCTGGTGGCCGAGGCCAGCAATGGCGCGGAAGCGCTGGAGATGCTCCGTAACCAGGAATTTGACGTCATCCTGATGGACAAGCGCATGCCAGTGATGGACGGGGATGAGGCGTGTCGGCGTATCCGCGAGGATCTGCACGAAATGATGATCCCGGTCATCATGGTGACTGGCGATGGCGACAGCGACAACCTGGTTGCCAGCATGAGCGCGGGCGCCACTGACTTCATCCGTAAACCGTATAACCCGGTTGAACTGGTTGCCAGGGTTGATGCAGCGGTCAGCCACAAGCGCCTGACCGACCAGATGGAGAGCGCCGAAAGCATTTTGTTTGCACTGGCGCGCATGGTGGAAGCCAAGGATGAAAACACCGGCGACCATTGCTCGCGACTGGCTTACAAGGGTATGGTCTTTGGCCAGGCCCTGGGTCTGGGCGCTCAGGAGTGCCTGGCTTTGCAGCGCGGCGGCGTCCTGCACGACATCGGCAAACTCGGAATCCCTGAAAGCATCCTGCTCAAGCCGGGCAAGCTGACCGAGGAGGAATGGGTCGTCATGCGGCAGCACACCATTATTGGTGAACAGTTGTGCAGTCAGTTGAAAAGCATGAGTCTGACAGTCAAAATCATCCGTTCCCACCATGAACGCTGGGATGGCAGCGGCTACCCTGATGGCATTGCGGGGCAGGAAATCCCCCTGGTCGCACGGGCATTCCAGATTCTCGATATTCACGATGCGCTCTCTTATGCTCGTCCCTATAAGCCGGCCATGCCCAGCGATGAGGTCATCGCCATTCTGGAGGAAGAAACCCGCCGGGGCTGGCGCGATCCTGAACTGATGGCCGTTTTTATCGGCCTGCTTCGCAGCAACGCTGCCCTGTTCGAGCCGCCGAAAACGCAGGGTGAGGATTTCGGGTTTTCCATTTTCGATGCAATTGCCAATGCTGCATCCAGTGGCGTTTGATGTTTGACAAGCTGACGCTCAAGCATCGCTTGTTGCTGGTGCTGTCTGCTGCTGGCCTGACCCTTCTGGGCCTGGCCTTGCTGGCGGTGGTTGGCGTGGCGAAGAGTAAAGCCAACCAGATGCTGATCGGTGATGCAGACCGAAGTCTGGAAATCCTGGCTATTGCGGTGAAGGAGCCGGTCGTTGCGGGCGATATGGCCACCATCGAACAGATTCTGCGCAAGCGGGCCCAGTACCCCGATGTGCGGTGGTTGAGCTACGAGCTGGATGGTCGCCGGCTGTTTGCCGAGTCGGCTGCCTTGCCTGCCAGTCGACCTGAATGGTTTGCTCGTTTGCTTGATTTCGATTCGGCTACCCACCGCCAGGAAATCCAGGTTGGAAAACGGAGCTATGGTGCGCTGGTACTGAGCAAAAACGCATTGCCATGGGAAGATCGGGTGTGGACGATAGCTTCCAGACTGATGGTGGTTTTTATTGCTGGCTTGCCCTTGTTCTGGTTGCTGATCAGCTGGTTGTTGCGCACTAGCCTGAAAACACTGGAGTCCATACGGGACGCAATCCATCTCGATGGCGGTCTGGGCATGAGTGAAATACCCGTGAACAGGCACACCCCGCCCGAGCTGGCTCAGATCATCAGTGAGCTGAATACCTCGCGCCGCCGGATCGGCGGTTTGATCCTGTCGCAAAACGAGATCAAGCGGGCGATTGATGCAGTGGCGCTGGTTTCCGAGGCCGATCTGGATGGGACGATCATCTCGGTCAACGAAAATCTATGCCAGGCACTGGGTTATTCGCAGCAGGAACTGCTGGGCAAAAACCATCGCATTTTCAAATCAAGCGAGCATGATTTGGCGTTTTACCAGGCCATATGGCACACCATCACGCGGGGCAGGGTCTGGCGCGGTGAGATTTGCAACCTTTCCAAAAGTGGGGAACAGCACTGGTTGAACAGCGCAATCGTTCCCATCATGGGGGAGGACGGTTTGCCGAAAAGATACTTGGCAATCCATTTTGAAATCACGGATCGGGTGCGGGCGACGCGAGAACTGGCCGAGAGCCAGAAACTATTCCAGGATCTGACCGAGCACCTCAGGCTGGTGTACTGGATTTCCGATCCGGAGGTGAAACAGATACTGTTTGCGAGTCCGGCATATGAAACAGTTTGGTCGCGCAGCGTAGCAAGCTTGATGGCCGCGCCACACCAGTGGCTGGATTCGATACACCCGGACGACAGAAATCAGGTCGAGCAGGCGGTTTTGGAATTGAAGCAGGGCAGAGAGTTTGAGGCGATATACCGGATTGTCAGACCGAATGGGGAGGCGCGCTGGATACACAACCGGGCATTCCCTATCATGGGCAAGGCCGGTCAGGTAGAGAACGTGACGGGTATTGCCGAAGATGTCACCGAGCGCAAGCAAATCGAGGTTAGACAGGGCGAGGTTCAGGCCCAGCTTCAGCAGGCGCAAAAAATGGAGGCGCTGGGCATGCTTACGGGTGGTATTGCGCATGATTTCAACAATATTCTGGCCGCAATCCTGGGTTATTCCAGTCTCGCCCGGGATCGTTTCGTCGGGGAAAATGCCAAGCTGAAGGATTATCTGACCGAGATCATTCTTGCTGGTGAAAGAGGCCGTGATCTTGTCATCAAGATGCTGGCTTACTCTCGCGGCGGCAAGGGTACGCTGGTGAGCATCGATCTGGACGAACTGGTGCGCGATACGCTCAAGATGCTGAAGGTGGCGATTCCATCCAGCATCGAGGTGAGCGAACAGTCCGCCGCCGATTTGCCCGCCGTTCGCGGCGACCCGGTCGGCTTGCAGCAGATTATCACCAATCTGTGCGTCAATGCGCGTGATGCCATGGATGGCCAGGGACGGCTGGGGCTGAACTTGCGTCGAACGACGCTCTCGGACAAGACTGAATGCGCCTCCTGTCACCATTTTGTATCCGGTGAATTTGTCGAGCTTCGGGTGAGCGACAGCGGATCCGGCATGAACGAGGCGCAACTGGAAAAGATTTTTCAGCCGTTTTACACCACCAAGCCCGTTGACAAGGGAACCGGCATGGGGCTGGCCATGGTGCATGGCATCGTGCATGAGCATGGCGGGCATATTCTGGTGGATTCGGTGCCGGGCGAGGGGAGCACCTTCCGCATCCTGCTGCCGGTGGCGGGTGAGAATGGGGTTATTGGATAAAAACCGATTTCTTATGAACCCCGTGGTTTAACTAACTGGGTTTTATGCTTGTGAATGGAGCCATGCATGAGTGACGACAGCGGCAGGAAAAAATTGCGTTACCGGGTTTTCTGGGCGGTGGCGCTGGGCTGGACGCTGTTGATGGTCGGTCTGATGGTTTGGAATGGCAGCCAGAGCCGCGCGCAAATCATGCGCATGGCTTATATGGAAGCGCGCACGGTTTACAACATGGATATCACCTTTCGCCGCTGGGGTATCGATCACGGTGGCGTGTATGTGCCGGTATCGCCTATTCAGCAACCGGTTTCGGATCTTGCTCATGTGTTCGAGCGGGATGTGGTCACGCCGAGCGGACGCCAGTTGACATTGATAGCGCCCGCGCTGATGTTGCGTCAGGTGATGGATCGTTACGCCAAGGATTTTGATGCCAAAGGGCGCATCACCGGCTTGAAACAACTCAATGCCAACAATGCGCCGGATGTCTGGGAAAAGAAGCAGCTGGAAGCCTTTGCTCAGGGTAAATACAAGGATGTCTGGGAAATAGCGGAGTTCAAGGGGAAACCCCATTTACGCTACCTTCACGTCATGATGATGGAGGCGGATTGCCTGAAATGTCATGCTGTGCTGGGTTACAAGTTGGGCGAAGTACGCGGCGCAACCGGCACCAATCTTCCGCTCGAACCTTTTTATGCCGAGATCACTGATATGTGGCAGCGCGTGGCGCTCTCTTATGGCGGCGTCTGGTTTCTGGGTCTGATCGGGCTGTTCGCGGGTGGCAGCAAAATGCATCATTACCTGAGGATGCGGGACGCAGCAGAAAGCCATCTGCGCCAGAGCGAAATCCGCTTTCGCGATTTGGTGGAAAGCAGCCCGGACTGGATTTGGGAAGCGGACAAGGCGGGGGTTTATACCTATGCCAGCCCCCGTTGCATGGAACTGTACGGCTATGCGCCGGAAGAAATGGTCGGACAGCGCAGGTCGGCATTTCTTGATCCTGAGCACGCCAGTGAGGATGAGGCCGAATTTGCCCGGTTTGCCGCCGAACAGCGTTCATTTCATGCCATTGAACATGCCTGCCTGAACCGGGATGGGCGGCGTTTGACCGTCGAAACATCCGGGCAGCCGATTATTGATGCGGCAGGGTGTTTGCAGGGCTATCGCGGGATTGACCGGGATGTCACGATGAGCCGCGAGACCCTGAGTTCCCTGGCTCACTCGGAGCTGCGCTATCGCACCCTGTTTGACGACGCGCCCGACCTGATCCACAGCGTGGATGCTGACGGCTTGCTGAGTGATGTCAATCCAGCCGAACTGGCCGCACTGGGTTATGAACGTGATGAATTGATCGGTCAGCCTCTGTTCAAGATCATTCACCCCGACGATCACGAGGCCGTGCGGGAGAGGCGGAAGCAAGTGCTGGCCGGGGAGTCTATCCTGCGTTTCGAGGTTTTACTGCTTACGAAAGATGGCGAACCCCTGCCCGCCGAAGCCAGTATTACGACCCAGTTCGAGGGGGGCAAGCCGGTCGCGCGCGTCATCATGCGCGACCAGCGCGACCGCCTGGCCAGGGAGCGCGCGCTGCGCGATCAGGCTGCTCGTCTGAGCGCCATTTCAAAGTCCAGCCCGGTATTCTTTTATGAAATCGACCCGCAGGGCGTGGTGCGCTATCTGAATCGCTGCCATTTCAGCCTGCACAGAAAAGACCTGATGGATAGCCCGATTGCGGATCGTTTCGATTCCGCCGACCGGGATCGCCTGGCAAGGCAGATTGCCTGGGTCAGACGCTCCGGCTTGAGCGATGTGGGCGAATATGTGCTTCAGGTCGAGGGTGGAGAATATCGCCATTTCAGTATCGACTTCTCTCCCATTGAATACGCCGGGACGGCGCATGTCCTGCTGACCTTGCAGGATATCGAGAAAAGCCGCCAGGCCAGGCTGGCGCTCGGCAAGAGCGAAAGCTGGCTCAGAGCCATTCTGGACAATGAGCCGGAAAGCATCGAGCTGGTCGATGCGAGGGGCATAGTCCGGATGATCAATCAGGCTGGTCTGGCGATGCTGGAGGCGGAGGATGCCGGGCAGATTATCGGCCAGCAGGCGGATAATCTGGTGGCGCCTGAAGATTTGCCGACCTTCAGTCAATTGTTCGAGCGCGTTCTGTCGGGTTCGCCAGGAGATCTGACCTTTGCCGTTCTTGGTCTCAAGGGCGGGCGGCGCATTGTCGAGGCGCGCGCCGTGCCGATACGGGACGAGGAAAACAGGGAGGCCATGATGCTGTGTCTGGCGCGGGACGTGACCAGCCTGAAGCAGGCAGAAGTCGAGAGAGGTCGTCTGGAAGACCGACTGGAGAAGGCCTATCGTCTGGAAACCATGGGGCAACTGACCGGCAGCATCGCGCATGACTTCAATAATTTTCTTTCCTCCATCATGGGTTATGCCTCGCTGGCGCTGGAGCGTTTCGCGCCGGACAAAAGCGGTCGCCTGGCCGATTATCTGCGCGAGATATTGAGCGCCAGCGAGCGGGCGAGAGAATTGACGCAGAGCATGATGGTTTACAGTCGCTCGCAAAAGGCTGAGGTGGTTGAGCCCAGCGCCTTGCAACCTGTGGTTGCCGAGGCGATCAGCGCGTTCCGCAAAACCTTGCCGCCCGCCGTCGTGCTGGAGATGGAATGCGAGCCAAATCTTTTAGCGGCGCGGGTCAATCCGGTCGATGCCCAGCGCGTGCTCGCCAATCTGCTTGCCAATGCGGGCGATGCCGTGGGCGAGGCGGGGCGGATAGCTGTGAGTCTGCGCGCGGTTCATGGCGAGCATGGCGATTGCAGCATTTGCGGGCTGCCGGTCGAAGGGGACTATCTGGTGCTCGCCGTGCGGGATGACGGGGTGGGGATTGCCCCGGAGAATGTGCCGAAAATTTTTGACCCCTTCTTTACCACCAAATCGGCTTCGGGATCGGCGGGCATGGGGCTGGCCATCGTTTTCGGCCTGCTGGCCAAAGCGCATGGCCATGTACAGGTGGATTCAATGCCTGGACAGGGCAGCGAGTTTCGGCTTTATTTCCCTGTGGAAAAGGCATCGGATGCCATCACTCCACCTGTAAATGTCGTTCCTGTCGACGTTGTTCAAAGAGCAGGGCAGGCGCCCGTGCAGGAAGCCGCCCGGATGATTATGGTCGTGGATGATGAAAAATCAGTGGCAAGCATGGTGGGCGAGGCGCTTGTCGCTTCCGGTTATGCCGTGAACATTTTTACCCATAGCCGGGAAGCGCTTCAGCATTTCATCAGCCGTCCGGAACAATACTGTGCCGTCATTACCGACCAGACCATGCCCGGCCTGGTCGGTACGGAAATGGCGCAGGCCATGCTGGCGATTTCACCGCATTTGCCCATCATCCTGTGCAGTGGCTACAGCGAGTTGATTGATGAGGCCAGCGCCAAGAGAATTGGCATCCGCCGGTTTTTCAATAAACCGGTGGATCTGGTTGCGCTGCTGGAAGATGTGAGGGAGGCGGTGAAGGTGTAGGTGCGAATTCATTCGCACGATCAATGGGGTTATATGTACGAATACCCACAAAACGGGCACAAGTAAATTCGCACCTACAGCGACCCCGTCAAATGGGGCGCCAGGGTTTGCAGCAGCTGGCTGAAGATTTTCGGGTTGCCGGCAACGATGTTGCCTGAATCGAGATAGGTCTCATTGCCCCGGAAATCACCGACCAAGCCGCCCGATTCCTGGATCAGCAGGCAACCTGCCGCAATATCCCATGGCTTCAGGCCGATTTCAAAAAAACCATCCAACCGGCCTGCGGCGACATAGGCCAGATCCAGCGCGGCCGAGCCGGGACGGCGCAAGCCTGCCGTTTTCTGGATAACATCGCGGAACATGCCCATGTAGGCATCCAGATGAGAAAAGTCGGTATAGGGGAAACCGGTGCCAACCAGTGCGTTTTTCAGGTATTTTTCCTTGCTGACGCGGAGGCGGCGATCGTTGAGGAACGCACCGCCGCCTTTGCTGGCGGTAAACAGGTCGTTGTGGGCCGGGTCGTAAATCACGGCCTGGTTGAGGACGCCTTTATGCAAAAGCGCGATGGAAACGGCATATTGGGGAAAACCGTGCAGAAAATTGGTTGTTCCATCCAGCGGGTCGATGATCCACTGATATTCCGAGTCGCCGCGAGCGCCACTCTCTTCTGCTAGAATCTGGTGCTTTGGATAGGCTTCCAGCAGGATGTCGATGATGGCATCCTCTGCCGCGCGATCCACTTCGCTGACAAAATCATTGTGGTTTTTGTGTTGAACCGTCAATTTGTCGAGGTCGAACGAGGAGCGGTTGATGATATTGCCAGCGCGGCGAGCGGCCTTGACCGCGATTGTGAGCATGGGATGCATAGTCTGGATGGCTTTTAATGAACAGGAATTGGGCGTTATTTTAACATGAACCTGGATAACATCCGTGTGGTCTTGAGCCATACCAGTCACCCCGGCAACATCGGCGCGGCAGCGCGAGCCATGAAAACCATGGGTTTGTCGCGCTTGGCGCTAGTGAATCCCAAGCGCTTTCCCGATGCAATGGCGGATGCAATGGCGGCGGGCGCGTCCGACTTGCTGGTTCAGGCGGAAGTCTGCACTACGCTGGACGAGGCGCTCCATGATTCAGTGTTCACGGTGGGCCTGACGGCGCGTCATCGCGGGCTTTCTCATGCCATGCTGACTTTGCGCGAGGCCGCTCCCCGCGTTCTGGAAAGGGCAAATGAAGCGCCCGTTGTGCTGTTGTTCGGGCATGAGACATCGGGATTGTCGAACGAAGAGCTGGAGCGCTGCCAGATGCTGATTACCATCCCGGTCAATCCTGATTACAGTTCCCTGAATCTGGCGGCAGCCGTTCAGGTCGTGGCCTACGAGCTGCGCACCTGCGCCATTCCGGCCAGCAAAGCAGGCCGGGAATTTGAAGGCGCGACTGCCAGCGAATTGGAGCAGTTTTACGAACACCTTGAACGCACTCTGATTGAAATCGAATTTCTTAATCCGAAACATCCCAAGCGTTTGATGACTCGGCTTAGAAGGTTGTTTTCGAGAACGGAACTGGAGCGGGAAGAGGTAAGTATTCTGCGGGGGATTCTCAAACTGGCCAGTCCCAAGACTGGTCGCAATAATAGTTGACTATTTTGCTTGGGAATATATAATTCGACCATTATATCTGGTTTTACGGGCTAGTTCTTAACAATGTTCAAACACCTGCGTGAAGATATTGCCGTGGTTTTCGAGCGCGATCCGGCGGCGCGTAACCGTTTTGAAGTACTGATGACCTACCCGGGTGTGCATGCCATTCTGTTTCATCGGCTTTCGCATCGCTTGTGGCGTTTCGGTCTCTTCTTGATGGCGCGCCAGTTGGCGCATTTTGCGCGCTGGGTTACTGGCATCGAGATTCATCCGGGCGCGCAGATAGGGCGGCGGGTATTCATCGACCATGGCATGGGCGTGGTGATCGGCGAGACGGCTGAGGTGGGTGACGATGTGACGCTTTACCATGGTGTAACGCTGGGTGGTACGTCATGGAAAAAAGGCAAGCGCCACCCCACGCTGGGTAAAGGTGTCGTGGTGGGCGCGGGAGCCAAGATACTCGGGCCGATTCTGGTCGGTGAGGGCGCCAAGGTGGGTTCCAATGCGGTGGTGGTCAAGGATGTGCCGCCTGGCGCAACAGCAGTCGGGATTCCGGCGCGGATTCTGGATGCCAAGGCAGGTCAACGCGAGGATCAGGCCAAGAAAATGGGTTTTTCAGCCTACGCCATTAGCGAGGATATGAACGATCCCATGGTCAAGGCGGTGCATAGTTTGCTGGATCATACCGTGGTGACTGACCACCGGATCGAACAGATATTGGCCCACCTGAAAAGTCTGGGGGCCAATATTCCTGACGAGGAGGCGCGCGCCGAGCAATTCGATGTCGGACACTTGAATAAAAAAGTTGACTAAATTGATCAACATTAATATAGTGCCGATTAGAGAAACAACGCGAAGCGTTGCCCTCGTCCCCCTCTCCTTATATGCCCAGCTTTACCGGGTACGCAAGCGGGGGAGGGCAGGGGAGGGGGAAACGGGCGTGGAGAGTTTCTTGATTTAGGGCGGCGATTTGCCAAGCCCGTTAGAAAAAACTGAGGTTACTATGCGTTTGACCACCAAGGGACGTTTTGCGGTCACGGCGATGATCGATCTGGCATTGCGCCATGGCGAAGGGCCGGTCACGCTAGCGGGCATCAGCGAGCGCCAGCGGATTTCCCTTTCATACCTCGAACAATTATTCGGCAAGCTGCGCCGCAGTGAACTGGTGGAAAGCGTGCGCGGGCCGGGCGGCGGTTATTGTTTGGCTCGTGATCTGGCGGGAATTACGGTGGCCGACATCATCCAGGCGGTAGATGAGCCGATCGATGCCACCAAATGCGGCGGGATGGGGAATTGTCACGATGACCAGCCCTGCATGACGCATGACCTGTGGATCAATTTGAACGTCAGGATTCTGGACTACCTGCAATCAGTCAATCTGGCGCAACTGGTCGCAGGTCAGCGAGGGAATCGAGCCGAACTCAAGATCGATGGGCATTTCAAGCACGAGCACGGGGTAGCGCACGTCTGAACGAAATGGGTAATGAGATGCTGGGAAAATCTACCGCATCATCAACCTTTCCCCCTCCCCAACCCTCCACCGGAGGGAGAGCGGGCGATGGTGAAGGGCGATTTGTTTCATCTGGGAGCGATGGATTCTTACTTCCTCAGGGAAGTGAGAGGGTGGTTTATTTTGACCACAATGCCACTACGCCGGTGGATGAAAGCGTGATGGCGGCGATGCTGCCGTACTTCGTTGAGCGTTTCGGCAATCCTTCCAGTCGTCATCAGTATGGCCGACAAGCGCGTCAGGCAGTGGAAGAAGCGCGTGAAAGGGTGGCTGCCAGCGTAGGCGCGCATCCTTCGCAAGTGGTGCTGGTGAGCGGCGGCAGTGAGGCGAACAATCTGGCGATTCGCGGGCTGGCGGCGAGCTTGTCACCTGCACAGCTTGTCTGTGGCAGCGTAGAGCATCCCTGTGTGAGCGGCCCGTGCAAAGATTTGAAGACCCAGGGTTGGGCATTGCGCAAGGTGGCCGTTGACCGGGATGGTGTCTATGATTTGCAGGATCTGGCCGAAGCGCTGCGCGAACCGACTGGCCTGGTGAGCCTGATGCTGGCCAACAATGAGACGGGCGTGCTGCAGGACATAACAGCAGCGGCGCAAATGGCCAGAAAGGCCGGCGCCTGGATACATACCGATGCGGTACAGGCGCTGGGCAAGATGAAGGTGGATTTTTCGTCCCTGGGCGTCCATGCCTTGACCTTGTCCGGCCACAAGATTTATGGGCCCAAGGGTGCGGGTGCGCTGATATTGGACAAGCGGGTTGAGCTGAGACCGCAGTTGACGGGCGGCGGCCACGAGCGGGGATTGCGTGCTGGAACTGAAAATGTACCGGCGATCGTTGGATTTGGCGTGGCGTGCGAACTGGCTGCGATGCGTGCGGAAACGGATGCGACCCGGTTGGTACTGTTGCAGGAACGTCTCGAAGCAGGCGTACTTGCCCTGGGTGGCGTGATATTCGGACACGAAGCAAATCGTTTGCCGAACACCAGTTTTTTTGCGTTTCCCGGTATTGAAGGGGAAACACTTCTGATGGCGCTGGATCGAGCCGGTTTTGCGGTTGCCAGTGGATCAGCCTGCTCCAGCAGCAGTACCGAGCCCAGCGCGGTGTTGCTGGCGATGGGCGTGGAACCCGAGTTGGCGCGTGGCGCGATTCGGATCAGCTTGGGGCGATTCAGTCAGATTGAAGAAGTTGAGCGTTTTATTCAGGTGTTGCCGGTTGAATTGAGTCGCTTGCGCGCCATGTTATCCGTAGCTATGTAGTTGTAATTGGAGAATGTAATGAAATTGCCGATTTATCTGGACTATTCCGCCACCACCCCGGTTGATCCGCGCGTGGCTGAACAGATGATTCCCTGGTTGACCGAGCATTTCGGTAATCCTGCCAGCCGCTCCCATGCGTTTGGTTGGGAAGCCGATGCGGCTGTCGAAAATGCCCGTCAGCAGGTCGCCTCGCTGGTCAACGCTGACCCCAAGGAGATTGTGTGGACTTCCGGCGCCACCGAATCCAACAATCTGGCCATCAAGGGCGCGGCGCATTTTTATTCAGGCAAGGGCAAGCACCTGGTTACGGTCGCCACCGAGCATAAAGCGGTGCTGGACACCTGCCGCGAACTGGAGCGCCAGGGTTTTGAAGTGACTTATCTGATCCCTGAAGGCAATGGCCTGGTGGACATCGAGAAAGTCCGCGCCGCCATTCGCCCGGATACCATTCTGGTCTCGGTGATGTACGTCAATAATGAAATCGGCGTGATTCAGGATATTCCCGCCCTGGGCGAACTGTGCCGCAGCAAGGGCGTGATTTTTCACGTGGATGCTGCGCAGGCGACCGGCAAGGTCGTCATCGACCTGCAAAAACTCAAAGTGGACTTGATGTCGTTCTCGGCCCACAAGACTTACGGCCCCAAGGGTATCGGAGCCCTGTTCGTGCGCCGCAAGCCGCGCATTCGCCTCGAAGCCCAGATGCACGGCGGCGGCCATGAACGCGGTATGCGCTCCGGTACCCTGGCCACCCATCAGATCGTCGGCATGGGCGAAGCCTTCCGCATCGCCCAGGCGGAAATGGCGACCGAAAACGAGCGCATCCGCATGTTGCGCGACCGCCTGAATAAAGGGCTGCATGAAATCGAAGAGGTCTATGTCAACGGTGACATGGAAAACCGTGTCCCGCATAACCTCAATATCAGCTTCAACTACGTCGAAGGCGAATCGCTGATCATGGCGATCAAGGATCTGGCCGTGTCGAGCGGTTCGGCCTGCACCTCGGCTAGTCTGGAGCCATCCTATGTGCTGAAAGCGCTGGGGCATAGCGACGAACTGGCGCACAGCTCAATCCGTTTTTCCATTGGCCGTTTCACGACGGAAGAGGAAGTTGATTTCACGATTCAATTGCTCAAGGCCAAGATCGACAGGCTACGCGAACTCTCGCCGCTGTGGGAAATGTTCAAGGACGGGATCGATTTGAATACCGTGCAGTGGGCAGCGCACTAATTTTTGGTAATGGGTAATGGGTGATGGGTGATGGTTTGCCCCTCATTACACATTACTCATCACGCATTACAGGAGAATTATCATGGCATACGGTGAAAAAGTTCTGGATCATTACGAGAATCCGCGCAATGTCGGTTCTTTCGGCAAGGAAGAAGACGGTGTGGCGACGGGAATGGTGGGTGCGCCTGCCTGCGGCGACGTGATGAAATTGCAGATCCGGGTCAACAAGGACGGTGTGATCGAGGACGCCAAGTTCAAGACCTATGGCTGCGGTTCGGCCATCGCGTCGAGCTCGCTGGTGACCGAGTGGGTCAAGGGCAAGACGCTGGATCAGGCGCTGGACATCAAGAATACCCATATTGCCGAAGAACTGGCGCTACCGCCGGTCAAGATTCATTGCTCGATTCTGGCGGAAGACGCCATCAAGGCCGCCGTGGCTGATTACAGATCAAAACATACCCCAGGGGGCACAAGTGGCGAGAATGTCGAGACCAACGCTTGCAAGGGAGCTTGCTGATCATGGCCATTACGCTTTCGGAAGCTGCCGCCAAACACGTCAGCAATTTTATTGCCAAGCGCGGCAAGGGTGTCGGTTTACGCCTGGGCGTGCGCACTTCGGGCTGTTCCGGCATGGCTTATACCCTGGAGTTTGCCGATGAAGTCGGCGCGGACGATCTGACATTCGAGAGCCATGGCGTGACCGTACTGATCGATCCCAAGAGCCTGACCTATCTTGATGGGACGGAACTGGATTACACCCGCGAAGGGCTGAATGAAGGTTTCAAGTTTAATAACCCTAACGTCAAGAACGCCTGCGGTTGTGGCGAGAGTTTCACAGTCTGATCTTGCATGCAGCCTGACTTCAGCAAAAATCACTTCGAGTTGTTCGGCCTGCCGGTGGCCTTCAACATCGATAGCGCCCGGATGGAACAGGCTTACCGCGATATCCAGACCCAGGTTCATCCAGACAAATTCGCGCATCTGAGCGAGCAGCAGCGGCGCCTTTCAATGCAGTGGGCGACGCATGCCAACGAAGCGGTCCAGACACTGAAAAAGCCGTTGGCAAGAGCACGTTACCTGCTTGGCCTGCACGGTGTGGATACTGAGGAAGAAAGCAATACCTCCATGCCATCCGATTTTCTGATGGCGCAAATGGAGTGGCGCGAGGAGATCATGGATGCCAAATCCAGCGGTGACCTCGAGGCCATGGAACAATTGCATGATCGTCTGCGCAAAGAGACGCGCCAGCAACACCTGGAACTGGGAAACTTGCTAGACGGGTCTGCGGATTATGCTGCGGCAGCCGGACTGGTTCGCAAGCTTAAATTCATGGAAAAACTGGGCGAGGAAATCGAACGCGCTCTGGAAAGTCTAGAAGCTTGATTTTGAAACCTTGTTTAACCACGGGGCGCACGGGGGAAACCGGGAAGAACAAGGCTTTTGCCTTCCCCGTGCGCCCCGTGGTTAAAACTGTTTTTTTAGGTTAAATATGGCATTACTACAAATCTCCGAACCCGGCCTGAGCGCCGCCCCGCATCAGCACCGACTGGCGGTAGGCATTGATCTGGGTACCACCAATTCGCTGGTCGCTACCGTTCGCAGCGCGCACGCCAGCGTTCTGAATGACGAGTATGGACGGCCCCTGTTGCCGTCTATCGTTCGCTATGACGTGGATGGCACGATCGAAGTCGGCTGCCCGGCCTTGAAGATGCAAGCCGCCGACCCGCAGAACACCATCGCTTCGGTCAAACGCTTCATGGGGCGGGGCTTGAAGGATATCGCCGATGTGGCGCATATGCCTTATCGTTTTGTCGATGCGCCGGGCATGGTGCAGATCAATACCGTTGCGGGGATCAAGAGCCCGGTCGAGATTTCAGCCGAGATTCTCCGTGTCTTGCGCCAGCGCGCCGAAGCCTCGCTGGGTGGCGAACTGGTCGGCGCGGTCATTACCGTTCCCGCTTATTTTGACGATGCCCAGCGCCAGGCGACCAAGGATGCCGCCCGCCTGGCCGGTTTGAATGTCTTGCGCCTGCTGAATGAGCCGACTGCTGCTGCCGTGGCTTACGGCCTCGATAATGGCGCTGAAGGGGTATATGCCGTCTACGATCTGGGCGGTGGCACCTTCGATATTTCCATCCTCAAACTCTCGCGTGGCGTATTCGAGGTGCTGGCCACCAACGGCGATTCGGCGCTGGGTGGCGACGATTTCGACCATCGTATCTACTGCTGGATTCTGGAGCAGGCGGACTTGTCCGGCCTGAATCACAGCGATGCCCGTTCGCTGCTGACCCATGCCCGCAGCGCCAAGGAAACCCTCACTGAACATCCAGAGGCACAGATATCCGGCGTGCTTTCTACCGGTGAGACAGTTGATCTGGTTCTTAGCACCGAAGTGTTTGCCGAAATTACTCGCAGCCTGGTCAGCAAAACCCTGGCCCCAACCCGCAAGGCCTTGCGCGATGCAGGACTGGGCGTGGACGAGGTGAAAGGCGTGGTGATGGTCGGCGGCTCTACGCGCATGCCCATCATTCAACATGCCGTGGGCGAGTTTTTCGGCCAGGCGCCGCTCAATAATCTCGACCCGGACAAAGTGGTTGCACTCGGTGCGTCCATCCAGGCCAATGTGCTGGCCGGCAACCGCAGCGAAGAGGACTGGCTGTTGCTGGACGTGATCCCCTTGTCCTTGGGGCTGGAAACCATGGGTGGACTGGTGGAAAAAGTCGTCTCGCGCAATTCCACCATTCCCGTCGCGCGTGCCCAGGAATTCACCACCTACAAGGATGGGCAAACTGCCATGAGCATCCAGGTGGTGCAGGGCGAGCGCGAGCTGGTGAGCGACTGCCGCTCACTGGCCAAATTTGAATTGCGCGGTATTCCGCCCATGGTTGCCGGTGCTGCGCGCATACGTGTGACCTTCCAGGTGGATGCGGACGGACTGCTGTCAGTGACGGCGCGCGAGCAGAGTACCGGCGTCGAATCCTCGATCACGGTCAAACCCTCCTACGGCTTGTCCGACGACCAGATCACCGAGATGCTGAAGGCCTCTCAGGAATATGCCAAGGACGATATGCAGGCGCGCGCCCTGCAGGAAGCGCGCGTCGAAGGCGGCAGGCTGATCGAAGCGGTTGAAGCCGCGCTGGAAGAGGACAGGTATTTGCTTAAGGCCGGCGAAGGCGAAGCCATTGCCGCCAAAATCGAAGAATTACGCGTGGCCATCGTTGGCAGTGACCACCGCCTGGTGACCTTGAAGCTGGAAAAACTTAACCAAAGAACTGAATCTTTCGCCGCCCGGCGTATGGATGCCAGCGTCAACAAAGCCCTGACCGGGCATAAACTGGAAGAACTGGGGAACTAGCGATCAGCTATCAGTGTTCAGCCGTCAGTTAAAGGTTGCTGCACGGGTGACTGACAACTGATGGCTGAACACTGATAGCTGATTACTGAGAACTAAAAATGCCTCAACTGATTGTTTTACCCCATGTCGAATTGTGTCCTGAAGGCACGGTCATCGAAGCTCAAGCCGGTGTGTCGATCTGTGATGCCCTCTTGGAACACGGCATCGAAATCGAACATGCCTGCGAGAAATCCTGTGCCTGCACGACCTGCCATGTCATCGTGCGCGAGGGACTGGAGTCCCTGAACGAAGCGGATGAGCTGGAAGAAGACATGCTGGACAAGGCCTGGGGCCTGGAACCCAATTCCCGCCTGTCCTGCCAGTCCATCGTGGCCGGGGAAGACCTGGTGATCGAGATACCGAAGTACACCATCAATATGGTCAAGGAGGGCGGACACTAATGAAATGGACTGACGTACACCAGATCGCCATCGCGCTTTACGAGAAATTTGAAGCCGTTGACCCCCAGTACGTCCGTTTCACCGACCTGCACAAGTGGGTCACCGAATTGGATGGCTTCAGCGACGACCCCAATCGGTCCAATGAAAAAATCCTCGAAGCCATCCAAATGGCCTGGATGGATGAGGCGGATTGAACGTATCAGGGATCATCCGAGATTGTCCATTAGCCCTTGTAGGGGCGGTTCTTGTGCCCATGGGTATTAACCGCCTTTGGCGAATAAATTCGCCCCTACATTCCATCGTTTTGACAAAATCATGCCTAATGGACAATCTCGGATCATGAGAGGAATGGGTTAACGACGGTTAACATGCCTTCAAAAGTCTGCCCATCCTGCATGTCCTCGGAATAGAGCGTGTCGCATCCGGCCAACTTGCGCGCTCACCAAAGGGCGGGTGGACACGATGCCACGCGCTATCCCCGCTTTGCGGCTATCCTGGCCGATGGTAGGATGATATTGGAGTCAGAGAAGCACTTTGCGGTCATAGCATTCGTCTCGGTTGAACTTGCCGTCAAAGACCGCGCCAAACTGGTCAAATTCACTCATATCGGTCATCGTTACCTTGGTTTTTTCACGTTTTTCCATGAGGTAGCCAACAAAATCCAGAACCTCGCGTGCATCGGCTTCGGGTAGGCTCTGCACGCCCACAACAATTTATTTTTTCCATCGTATTCATGATGATTTCTCTCTGGCAGTTTTTTTGAGTTTAACGACATCCGCCGTAGAATAAAAGCTCCGGCGGTTTCAAGCACCGCATTTACGCTTATCCACCAAGTCGTGAATTTCGCCGTGCCTCATAAAGCCGGAACGCCTCGCGCAGGGTTTCCAGCAACGCCGCATCATCCCAGGGTTTTTCCAGAAACTTGTAGATCTCGCCGCGATTCACCACGTCGGTAATCGCCTTGAGATCGGAGTAGCCGGAAAGGATGATACGCACCGTGTCGGGATACATTTCCCGCGCCTTGGCGAGGAATTCAGCGCCAGTCATTTGAGGCATGCGCTGGTCGGAAATCACCACCGCCACCTCATGATTGGCCAGCAGTTCCAACCCCTCCTGCGTGCTAGTGGCAGTCAGGATAGGGTGGCCCTCGCGCCGCAACAGCCGTTTCAAGGCGGAAAGAATGGCTGGCTCGTCGTCCACCAGCAGCAGGCACGGCAATTCGTCAGCGGCGGACAAGGCCAGCTTGCGCCCTTCGCGCAACAGTTGCTCAAACTTGGCGGCGGGCAGCGGCTTGCTGAAATAATAACCCTGCATCTCGTCGCAACCGCGCGTGCGCAGGAAATTGAGTTGCGCCTCGGTTTCCACGCCCTCGGCGATCACCGACAGCCCCAAGCCATGCGCCAGCGCGATGACCGCCACGGCGATGGCGGCGCTGTCGGGGTCCTGCACAATGTCACGCACGAAAGACTGGTCAATTTTCAGCCGGTCGAGGGCGAAGCGCTTGAGATAGCTCAAGCTTGAATAGCCGGTGCCGAAATCGTCGATAGACAGGGTGACGGATAAGCCTTTCAATGCTTCCGTTATCCCGACGAAGGCATCGGCATCACCCATCGCCGCGCTTTCTGTTAGCTCCAGCTCCAGATAATTGGGATCAAGGCCGGTTTCGCGCAGCACCTGACTGGTCAGCGCCACCATATCCTGTGCCTCGAACTGCCGCGCTGACAGATTCACCGCCACCGCCACGGCTGGCAGCCCTGCCGCCAGCCACGTCTGATTCTGCGCACAGGCGGTGCGCAGCACCCATGCCCCGATGGGCACGATCAAGCCGGTTGCCTCGGCCAGCGGGATGAAATCTGCTGGGGATACCAGTCCGCGCACTGGATGCTGCCAGCGCACCAACGCCTCCATGCCGATAATTTCGCCGTTACGCAAACTTAACTGTGGCTGGTAGTAGAGCAACAACTCGTCGCGCTCTAAAGCATGGCGCAGCTCATTCTCCAGGTTGAGCAACGCCAGTGAGTGTGCGTTCATCTCGGCGGCGTAGAAACTGAAATTGTTGCCGCCCGATGCCTTGGCGCGATACACCGCCGCAGCGGCGTTTTTCAGCAGAGTTATGTCGTCCTCGCCATCCTTGGGAAACATGGCGATACCGATGCTGGCGAACAGGAATAATTCACGCGCCTCTATCAAAAGAGGTTGCGCCAGAATATTCAGAATACGCTGGGCAAGGGAAACAGCTTCGCCTATTTCCTCGGTTTCCAGCAACAGGACGAATTCATCTCCACCAAAATGCGCGATGGTATCGACCGTTCCGCTGACACCGCTCAGTAAGCTGGAGACTTCCCGTAACAGTTTGTCACCAACACCGTGCCCCAAGCTGTCGTTAATTTCCTTGAAACGGTCGAGTTTTAACACCAGCACTGCCAAGTTATTTTCAGCTTGGAGGCAGCGCGTAATCGCCTGAACAAGCCGGTCCGTCAACAGGTTACGGTTGGGCAGGCCGGTCAGATCATCGAAATTGGCCTGGCGTTCCAGTTGCTCCTGATAGCGCTTACGCTCGGTGATGTCACGCGCCACACCGGCGGCGTGCCATTTGTCTCCCAGCAGCATGGCGGAGAGTGACAGCTCGATGGGAAACTCTTCACCATCCTTGTGCAAGGCGACGAGTTCCAGTGTCTTGCCGATTGCCGCGCCCTCACCGGTGCCGGCGAAATGTTCCAGTCCCTGCCGTGCCGCCTCGCGGTAGCGGAGCGGGGTAATGAACTCGTGCAGTGGTTGCCCGATCATTTCTTCCCTTGAATAGCCGAAGATCGTCGCGGCAGCGGGATTCCACTCGAGAATGGTGCCCTGCCCGGGTTCGAGGATGATGAAGGCGTCGCGCACGCTTTCCATGGCGACGCGAAAACGCGCCTCGCTTGCTCGCAACTCAGCGGTACGCGCTGCAACCTGTTGTTCCAGAATGCGGTTGTGGTCAGCGAGAAAGTCGCGGGCGCGCTTGAGTTCAAGCTGGGTGCGCACGCGCGCCAGAATGATGGGCGGGTGGTAAGGCTTGGCGATGTAATCCACCGCGCCGAGTTCGAGACCGTGTTCTTCGTCAGCAGCGGAATCCAGCCCGGTGACGAAGATGACCGGGATGTCACGGGTGGCAGGGTTGTCATGCAGACGGACAAGCACGTCGTAGCCGTCCATACCCGGCATCAACACGTCGAGCAGGATCAGGTCCGGTTTCCGGGCACCGGCGGCGATCTGCAGGGCGCGCTCGCCGGAAGGCGCGGCCAGCACATCGTAATGCGGGTGTAGCAGTCGACCGAGGACAGCCAGGTTGCCCGGATCGTCGTCCACTAGCAGAATAATCGCTCGAGCCGTCTCTACAAGCTTGTCCGTGTCCATGCTTTTTATCCTCTCTGTCCCTGGCTTCATTGCGCCACCAGTTCCGGGTGTGCCTGCCGCGCCCGCTTCAGCGTCTCCAAGGCCTCGGGGTAGAGGAAATCTTCGATGCGCCGTTCCAATTCCGCGCCCAGGGGGCCGAGTGCGGCCTTGAGCAGCGCGGCGTGGGTTTCGATAAGCTGGTTGGCCTGCGTGTCGGCAGACGCCAGCAAAGGCTCCAGTTCAACCAGCACCTGCCGTATCGCCGCCCAGTCCACTTCGCCCGCATAGGGAACTGCAACCTCTTCCGGTAGCGCCGTGCGAAGCGCCACAGTCAGCCGCTGCAGCTCACTTTCCACCGCGCCAGTCAGCTTTTCTATTTCAGCCGCGTCGAGGCCCGCCTTGATCGCCGCCTCCAGTTCGGCGGCCAGGTGCTGCACGCCGGTCGCGCCCAGATTGCCCGAGATTCCCTTCAGGGTATGGGCCAGCCGCCTTGCCGTGTCCCGATCTTCCTGAGCCATGCACTCGCGCAGCCTGGCCATGTCTTCGCCATGATCGCTCGCATAGCGGCGCAGCAGGCGTTGGTAAGTGGCCAGATGGCCATTCAGCAGCTTGAGGCCCCGTTCGGCTTCCAGACCTTGGATAGACGCGAGTTCGGCGGGCAGCGTCTCCACGGCGGCGGCTGGCGGAACGATCGCCACGACCGGCAGCCAACGCGACAGCGTGCCATAAAGCAGATCTGGATCCACCGGCTTGGCGATGAAGTCGTTCATGCCGGCTTCACGGCAACGTTCGTGATCCTCGTCAAAGGCATTGGCGGTCATCGCCAGGATGGGCTTCGTTTCCCAGCCAGGCAGTGCGCGAATGGCGCGCGTCGCCTCCAGGCCGTCCATGCCCGGCATCTGCATATCCATGAGGATCAGGTCGTAGTCGCCACCTCGCGCCTTCTCCAGCGCCTCGAATCCATCGTTGGCGATTTCCACCTTCAGTCCGACTTCGGTCAGCAGTTCCACCGCGACTTCCTGGTTGATCTTGTTGTCCTCGGCCAGCAGGATGCGATGGCCAGCCTGCAGGGTCTGCACGACCTGTTCCGGGATGGCGGGCGCCTCGGCCAGTTCTTTCAGCGTGTATTGGCTCTTGCCAAGGCGGGCGGTAAACCAAAAGGTGCTGCCTTGGCCGGGTACGCTCTCTGCGCCGGCCTCACCGCCCATGAGGCGCGCCAGCCGCCGGGTGATGGCAAGGCCAAGGCCAGTGCCGCCGTAGCGGCGCGCGGTGCTGGCATCGACCTGCTCGAAGGCCGCGAACAAGGCGGGGATTTTGTCGGATGCAATGCCAATGCCGCTGTCCGTCACTTCGAAGCGCACCAGCAGATCGGTTGCCGATTCCTCCGCCTTGCTCAAATGCACAGTGATCTTGCCCTGCTCGGTGAATTTGACGGCGTTGGAGAGATAGTTGAGCAGCGCTTGCGCCAGGCGGGTGGCATCACCCACCAGCACCGGCGGCAAGTCGTCGCGCTCGACGATGAGTTCCAGGCGCTTTTCTCGCACCTTGGGGCCATTCATGGAGACGACGTTGTCCAGCATGCGGTCGAAAGCGAAGTCGGCGATACTCAGGCTCAGCTTGCCCGCCTCGATTTTGGAAAAATCGAGGATGTCGTTGATCACCGAGAGCAGATGGTGGGAGGCGTCGGTGATTTTTTCCAGCTTTTCTTTCTGTGCCGGATCGGCATGGCCGCGCCGCAACAGGTGAGTGAGCCCGACGATGGCGTTCAGCGGCGTGCGTATCTCGTGGCTCATGTTGGCGACGAAGGCGCTCTTGGCCTGGTTCGCCGCCTCGGCCACCGCCTTGGCCTGTTCCAGTTCGTGCGTGCGGGTTTCGACCAGTTCTTCCAGGTGATGACGGTGGTGGTCGAGTTCGTCGGCGAGGCGCTTCTTCTCGGTGATGTCCTCCTTCACCGTGACGTAGTGGGTGATGCGGCCGTCGGGCTGGCGGATCGGCGTGATGATGGCGAATTCGACGTATTCGCTGCCGTCCTTGCGGCGATTGATGAATTCGCCTCTCCATGACTGGCCGTGGGTCAGCGCGTCCCACAGGGCATCGTAGGTTGCGCGAGGCGTTTTGCCGGATTGCAGGATGCGCGGATTCTGGCCGATCGCCTCCTCGCTGCTGTAGCCGGTGATGCGCACAAAGGATTCGTTTACGTACTCGATGACTGCATCCAGATTGGTAATGACGATGCTTTCCGGGCTCTGCTCCACGGCGAGCGAGAGCTTGCGAATCCGCTCTTCGGCCTGTTTGCGCTCGGTGATGTCCTCGGCGATACCCAGGGTGCCGTAGACCGTGCCCCGTTCGTCGCGCAGGGGCACTTTCGTGGTATGGACGTAACGCGTCTTGCCCTCGGTTAACCAGCGCTCGTCGAGCGTCTCGATCACGCCGCCGTCGATGATGCGCCGGTCGTCGGCGCGGTACTTGTCCGCCAGATCGGCGGGATAGAAATCGTGGTCCATCCTGCCCAGCAGGTCTTTCTCCGCAACGCCCAGACTCCGGGCATAGGCCGAGTTGCAGACCACGTAGACCGAATCGCGATCCTTCTGCCAGATGATTTGCGGCAGGTTATCCAGCAGGGTGCGATAACGGGTGGCACTCTCGCGCAGGGCCTGCTCGGCCTGTTTGCGCTCGGTGATGTCGATGAAGCTCACCACCGCGCCCGCCAGTTCGCCATGTTCGTCGCGCAGGGGCGTGCTGACATACTCGACTGGGAAGCTCGTGCCGTCCTTGCGCCAGAACACTTCGTCGGCCACGCGGTGGACGGCGCCATCGCGGTAGGCCGCGTAGATGGGGCAGGCCTCGCGCGGATAGGGTGTGCCGTCGGCCCGCGCATGGTGATGCAGGGCGTGCATGATTTTGCCGGTGATCTCTTCCATGGTCCATTGCAGCAGCGCCGCACCGGCCGGGTTGATGAAGGTGGCGCGTCCATCCAGGTCCAAGCCGAAAATGCCTTCGCCGACCGATTGGAGGATCAGTATGTTTTGTCTTTCCATCTGTTTCAACTCGGCCTGGGTGCGCTCGTGCTCGACGTTGGCGCGCTGCGTGGCGATGCCGTAGGCCAGATCGTTCGTCGCCTCGCTGAGCAGTTCGACCACGCCCTCGTCGAAGGCGTCCGGCTCGGCGGCGCAAATATTGAGCGCGCCGATGACGGCGCCGCCCAGCCGCAACGGCAGGGCCAGCGTCGAGGCATAGCCGTAGCGTAGCGCCCTTTCCCGCCAGGGCGCGTAGTCCGGGTCGATCTGGATATTGCTGTACGTAACGGGCATGTCCCGGCGGATCGCTGTACCGGTTGGACCCTGGCCGGCTGCCGCTTCGTCCCAAGTGATGTTCAGATTGTCGAGAAAGTCGGCCTCGGCGCCCCAGGAGGCCACCAGCCGCACGCGCTTGTCGTGTTCGGCAAACCCCACCCAGGCCAGGCGATAGCCGCCAGCCTCGACGATGGCCCGGCACATCTCCACCATCAGGTCGTGCTCGTCCCTGGCGCGCAGCATGGCCTGATTCCCGGCAGACAGCACGCGCAGGGCGTGGTTGGTGTAGGCGAGCCGGTGCTCCCGGTCCTCGGCAGTGGCGGCGGATTCATCCAGCGTCCGCGCCAGCCACCCGATCTCGTCGGCGGTGTGCGGCAGCCCGCTGCGGGCGCCGAGGTCGCCGGCGCTGTGGCGCTCCGCCGTCCGCGCCAGCGCCAGCAGGGGGCGCACCACCAGCCGACCGCCGCCCCACATCACCAGCCCCAGCGTGACGACGAGCACCGCCAGCGCGAGGGCGAGGCCGACCCACAATTCGCGCTGCGCCGGGGCGCTCACCGCCGCCTTCGGCAGGGCCAGCCACAGAGTCATGGGACCGGAAACCGTGTCCAGCAGCGGCGCGAAGACGTAAATCCTGAGCACCCCGTCCGGGTCGATGTCCTCGATCATGCCTTCGCCGCCGTGGGCCTGGATGCGCTGGAACACCGACATGTGCGCGATGTTCCGGCCGCTCCAGCCTTCCGGGTCGGGATGACGCACGACGACGGTGCCCTTGGCGTCCAGCAGCAGCAGCCGGGTGCTTTCCGGCGAGCGGGTCGCGGCCAGTTGCCGGTGCAGCCCCTCCAGGTTCAGCGATACAAAGAAGACGGCCACAACGTGCCCGGCCTCGTCGCGTAGCGCCTTGGCGAAGACGATGGTCGGCTGCTTGATGATGCGGCCGGTCACCACCTCGCTGACGACCATCTCGCGCGAGCGGAGGACTTGCTGGAACCAGTTGCGGTCGGCAAAGCTGACGCGGCTTTGGGGAGGAACCGCAGCGCAGATCGCCGCGCCGTCGGGCGAGACCATCGCCGCCTGGGCGAACTTCGGCTCCTTCTGCAGGATGGCCGCGAGTGCCCGCGAGCAGTCCTCGGCTGCTGCGCCCGGGCGCAAATCCGGGCGCAGCATCAGCCCGGTCAGGATCGCATCGGCTTTCGCAGCAATGTGCTGCTGCCGGGCGGCGATCAGTTGCGCGTTATGCAGGAGGTGTGCCGAGGCATTGCTTAGCCGCTCGTCGCGGTGATCGAGCGTGTGCCACGCGATCAGCGCGGCCAGCGCGGCGAACGCCGCCAGCAGCAACAGAATCAGGCGGCAACGCAGGCTGAGAGTGAGAGGGAGTTTAGTTACGGCCGCTGCGCTTAACGCCGATAATGCCGGCGTTAGCCTCCACTGAAACTTCGTTTTCATAAGGTCTTGTCCTCCTGATATTTCAGGGCGATGGCCACGAAAGCGTCGAAGCCGGCGAGAAAAACGTTAACCACAGCGGGGTCGAAGTGGCGTCCGCGCTCGCGGAAATGATGCCCCGCGCTTGCTCGGCCGACATCAGCGACGACACCGGGCTGTTGCTTGAGGCGATTTCATTTTGTGATGCCCCCCCGAAACCACTACTTCAAGGGAAAAATATTATTTTTTAGTCTCGTTTTTTCTTGACACTTGCATAAGTGTATGCGGGGGGGGGGGCGAACGTCAAGGCTTGGTCTGGGATTGATGCAATGTAGGCAAATCATGGCATTTTGTGAATGCTGGCGGCTCGGCTGGCGACGGTGGAATGGATTGAAGATGCAACAAGGGGGAGAACATGGCAGTCGGGATTGGCCTTGGAAATAGTACGATGCTGGCAATTTATGTCACAAACTGCCATACTTGTTTTTACATTTCGTTGGGAGAATTACCATGTCCATGAACGTATCGTTGCCACCTGAATTAGAGGCGCGTGTCCGCCAACGCGTGGAATCCGGCATGTATGGCTCAGCAAGCGAAGTCATTCGTGAGGCATTGCGGCTATTCGAAGCTTATGAGCAGGTTAAAACAACCAAGCTTGATAGTTTGCGCCAGGATATTGCCAAGGGTCTGGACGACGTCAGACATGGCCGCGCGAAAGAAGTTGATTTTGAAAGTCTGAAACAACAAGGCCATCAGTTACTGAAAACGCGTAAGGCAGCCGCTTGATGCCTCGTATCCGCATATACCAATTCAGCCGAAGCAGACCTTCTCGAGCTTTGGTTGAATATAGCGGAAGATAACCCCGTTGCAGCAGATGAGACACTGGATTCCATTCGTTCCACCGTATCACTTTAACAACCTCCGGTTTTCGTTGGTAAACGCGATCCGTTACCCTACTGACTGCATGAGTAAAAGCTGCCGTGCATGCTCCAGGGTGCTGGCATCACTTGCACATTTCGCTCTAAATATCGTGTTTGGTAAATCGTTTCCGCCAACCCGTGAATTTCGCCGTGCCTCATAGAGCCGGAACGCCTCGCGCAGGGTTTCCAGCACCAGCGATGCCTTCTTGCAATTCTCGCTGCATGTTAAACTTCCCACCCATAACAGGGGGCTAAATGGCCGAAGACAGCGATCTTGAAAAGACGGAACCGGCGTCAGGCCGGCGCATCGAGCAGGCCAGGGAAAAAGGCCAGGTTGCCCGGTCGCGCGAGCTGACGACGGTTACTGCCTTGCTGGCTGCTGGTGGCGGGTTGATGGTCATGGGCGATGGCATGATGGATCATCTGCGTGCCATGATGCGTAACGCTTTTACCCTGAGCCGCCAGGACGCGTTCGATACCACGCAGATGTTTGCCCATTTGTACCAGCATTCCTTTGATATTCTGATGACTTTCATGCCGTTCATGGGTTTGATGCTGATTGTGACGGTGGCGTCCTCCATCCTGATTTCCGGCTGGCTATTTTCCGTCGAGGCGCTGGTGCCGGATTTTTCCCGGCTGGATCCGCTCAAGGGTGTCAAGCGGGTCATTTCCTGGGGCGGCGTGGTCGAGATGTTCAAGGCCGTGTTCAAGGCCGGCTTGATCGGCGGCGTGGCATTCTGGGTGTTGTGGAAGGATGTCGATGGTATTATCGCGCTGGCTTCTCAGCCACTGGAACCGGGTTTGTCGCACCTGGTCGGTCTGGTCGGCTTTACCTTCATGGCGGTTTCCGCTTCGATGTTGCTGATTGTCGCGATCGATGTGCCTTACCAGCTCTGGAATCATGCCAAACAACTCAAGATGACCAAGGAGGAGGTGCGGCAGGAATCTCGGGAAACTGAGGGTGATCCGCATGTGAAGGCTCGGATACGCCAGTTGCAGCGTGAAGCGGCGCGTCGCCGGATGATGTCCGAGGTGCCCAAGGCCGATGTAATTGTCACCAACCCGACGCATTATTCAGTTGCGCTGCGCTATCAGGAAAAGAAAATGGGCGCGCCGCAGGTCGTGGCCAAAGGCGCCGGATTGCTGGCGTTGAGAATAAGAGAGTTGGGGGAAGAGAACCAGGTGCCAGTGCTGGAAGCGCCTTCGCTGGCCCGGGCGCTGTTTCGCCATGCCGAACTGGGGCAGGAAATTCCGGCCAGGCTGTACACTGCCGTTGCCGAGGTGCTGGCTTATGTGTACCAGTTGCGGCAGTACCGGACCTATGGCGGAAAGCAGCCCGATGCGCCGCAATCCCTGCCGGTGCCGCCGGAGCTGGATTTTGTCCGTGAGGCGGTTTGAGTGGATTTTGTATTTGACCTGCTTTTCGATGCGATCGACGCAAAATGAACCCTTGACCTCGCCGAAGCCGCACTTGAGTACCGCGACATGATGACCAATGCAGATTATGAATTTGAATGGGATGATGCGAAAGCCGAGATTAACGCGAGCAAACACGGCGTGGACTTCATGGAGGCTATGACGGTGTTTGTCGATCCGCTGGCAATGACCCGTTATGATGATGAACATAGCGAAGATGAGGATCGCTGGGTAAGTCTGGGGTGCTCTGGGAAAGACCGGTTGCTGTTGATTGTTCATACCTTCGCCAGTACCGGGTCGAACACAGCACTGGTGCGCCTGGTCTCTGCGCGTCAGGCGACTCGACGTGAGCGCGAACAGTACGAGCAGAAGTGATGTGGGTGAGTGGCGAGGAATGGAGGTGATCTCATGAAAGATGAATACGATTTCAGCAATGCCGAACGCGGCAAGTTTTTTCGGCCAAATTTGCGCCTGATTCCGCCCGTTCGTCTGGAACCCGATGTATTGGATTTTTTGGCAACCCGAGCGGAGGCACGGGGAACAACGGTCAACCAGTTGATCAATCAGCTATTGAAGAATGATATCGAGTCGATTCGGGCGGTGGCAGGGTAAATGTCAACAGAACCTAGCCCGTGAGGCGATTTAAGTGAGTGTTATGTAGATGGCTGTTAAATATGGGACGCACACTGTAGGTCGGCCTTCAGGCCGACATGTCGGCCAGAAGGCCGACCTACATATTTTTTCTGATCCGAGAGGGTCGGCATGAACGCGCGCGTCGAAACCCTGCCGTTTTTCGCCAGCAAAAACCTGAAGGCGCTGGCCGGGCCGGTTCTCATCATCATGATTCTGGGGATGATGATTCTGCCATTGCCGCCATTTCTGCTGGATATCCTGTTTACCTTCAACATCGCGCTGGCGATGATAGTCATGCTGGTCAGCCTGTACACCGTGAAGCCCCTGGAGTTTTCGGTTTTTCCGACTGTCCTGCTGGTTACGACCCTGTTGCGGCTTTCCCTGAACGTGGCATCGACCCGCGTGGTCCTGCTGGAAGGCCATAAGGGACCGGATGCGGCAGGCAAGGTGATCGAGGCATTCGGTCATTTTCTGGTGGGCGGAAACTACGCGGTCGGTATCGTGGTGTTCATCATCCTGGTGGTGATCAATTTCGTGGTGATTACCAAGGGCGCCGGGAGAATTGCGGAAGTCTCCGCGCGCTTTACGCTGGATGCGATGCCGGGCAAGCAGATGGCGATCGACGCCGACCTGAACGCCGGCCTGATTGGCGAAGATGAAGCGCGCAGGCGTCGCACCGAAATTTCACAGGAAGCGGATTTCTTCGGCTCCATGGATGGTGCGAGCAAATTTGTGCGCGGCGACGCCATCGCGGGCATTCTGATCCTGTTCATCAACGTGATCGGCGGGTTGCTGGTCGGGGTGTTGCAGCACAATCTTTCGTTTGAAACAGCCGCCAACTATTACACCCTGCTGGCAATTGGCGACGGTCTGGTGGCGCAGATTCCCGCCCTGATCATTTCAACTGCCGCCGGTCTGGTGGTCAGCCGGGTCGCGACGGATGAGGGCGATTTGGGGCAGCAGTTCATCGGTCAACTATTCAACCGTCCATCCGTGCTTTACATCACGGCGGGTATTCTGGGTCTGATGGGTTTGATCCCGAACATGCCGCATGTGGCCTTCCTGTTGCTGGCGGGCATTCTGGCCGGGTCGGCCTATTACCTTGAGCAGAAGGCGCGCGCGCCAGACCTGCCGGAAACGCCGCCCGAGGCAGTACCGGCCCCGGAAATGCAGGAAGTCGGCTGGGGTGATGTGGTGCAAGTCGACGCGCTGGGACTGGAAGTCGGTTATCGCCTGATTCCTCTGGTGGATCGCAGCCAGGATGGCGAGTTGCTGCGCCGGATACGCGGTATCCGCAAGAAGTTCGCCCAGGAAATGGGTTTTCTGGTTCCGCCCGTGCATATTCGCGATAATCTGGAACTGCGCCCGAACGGCTATCGCATCACCCTGAAAGGGGTGGAGATCGGTCAGGGCGAGGCTTTTTCCGGCATGTATCTGGCCATCAATCCGGGGCGGGTGCTTGGCTCCATGCCGGGTGTGGCGACCACTGATCCGGCATTCGGTCTGCCCGCGATCTGGATCGAGGCCAACCTGCGCGATCAGGCGCAGACCTTCGGCTATACGGTGGTTGATTCCGGCACGGTGGTGGCAACGCATCTTTCCAATATCGTGCAGACGCACGCATCCGAATTGCTGGGCAGGGAAGAAACCCAGCAACTGCTCGATCATCTCGCCAAGGAATCACCCAAACTGGTCGAAGACCTGGTGCCCAAACTCCTGCCGCTGGGCGTGGTGCAGAGGGTGTTGCAGAACTTGATGGATGAGGGTGTGCATATCCGGGACATGCGCACGATCATTGATACTCTGGCCGATCATGCCAGCCGTAGCCAGGACCCCGCCGACCTGACCGCTGCGGTTCGTGTCGCGCTTGGCCGTGCTATCATGCAGCAAATCCAACCGGGAGCCGCAGAGTTGCAGGTGATAACCCTAGAACCCGATCTCGAACAGATCATGGTGCATGCTACTCAGGGAATGGGTGACAGCCTCGGGCTGGAGCCTGGTCTGGCGGAAAACCTGATGCGCCAGACGACGGAAGCCGTCCAGCAGCAGGAGCAGATGGGCCTGTCGGCGGTGTTGCTGGTTCCTGCCGTGCTGCGGCCTGTACTTTCGCGCTTTCTGCGCCGGGTCGCACCCCAACTTAAAGTCATTTCCCATGCTGAAATCCCTGATTCGAGAAACATCCGCGTGACCGCAGTACTGGGCGCAAGAGCATGAACGTCAAAAAATTCCGCGCTGCCAATACCCGTGAAGCCCTGCGTCAAGTCAGAGATTCGCTGGGCGCGGACGCAATCATTCTTTCCAACCGGCCTGATGGTGAAATGATCGAGATCATGGCGGTCGCCAACATGGATGTCGCCTCCCTGGCGACACCCGTGCTGGCGAGTGCTCCCATGTTCAACCAGTCCAGCCAGTCACGCAACAATGCGGCGCGCGATCTTCAGGATGCCCACCCGCTGATCAGCGGGCGTGAGCTGAAAGCAGTCAAGCGAGATGAAATCAGCGTGCTTCAGCGTATCCGGCAGGAAGCGATGCTGGACGCAGTCGAACCGTCCATTCGGTCGCCTGCCGGACAACAACCGCAAATCAAGGCTCCTTCTCCGCTGCTCAAGGCCAGCGCTGCGCCTGCGGTCAGTGCAGCACCAACAGATAGTGCCGTGCAGGAAATGATGCGTGAGATTCGTTCCCTGCGCGGAATGCTCGAAGGCCAACTGGCTGGACTTGCCTGGGGTGAGTTGCAGCGGGGCGATCCGCTCAAGGTCGAAATCCTGCGCCATATGCTGGCGGCGGGTTTCAGCCCGGTACTATCGAGGCGCTTGCTCGACAAGCTGCCACCGAACGGACCATTCGAGCGTGGCCTGGCATGGGTAAAAACGGCGCTGGCGCATAACCTGCATATCGTTCAGTCAGGTGATGATCTGGTCGAGCGCGGCGGCGTCTATGCGCTGGTTGGCCCGACTGGCGTCGGCAAGACTACCACGGTTGCCAAGCTGGCTGCCCGCTGCCGCTTGAAGCACGGCGCCAGCAAGCTGGCCTTGCTGACCACGGATACCTACCGGATCGGCGCGCACGAGCAGCTCAAGATTTACGGCAAAATTCTGGGCGTGCCCGTGTATGCGGTCAAGGACGAGGCTGATCTGCAATTTACCCTCGCCGACTTGCAGAACAAGCATCTGGTGCTGATCGACACCGTGGGCATGAGCCAGAAAGATAAACGGCTGGCCGATCAGGTTGCCATGCTGACCGGCCAAAGCCGCAGCGTGAAGCGCCTGCTGCTGGTGAGCGCCAACGCCCAGAGCGGCACGCTGGACGATGTGGTCAAGTCCTATCGCGGCGCGGGCATGGAAGGTTGCATCCTGACCAAGGTGGACGAAGCGATCAGTATCGGTGGCGCGCTGGATGTCATCGTGCGCCACAAACTGCCCTTGCATTACATTACCAATGGTCAGCGCGTGCCGGAAGACCTGCATCTGGGCAATGCCAACTATCTGGTCGACCGCGCATTCCGGCTGGCCGAAACCCCCTCGTCTTTCAGCCTGAGGGAGGAAGAATACCCTCTGATCATGGCAACATCGGCGGGTGAGGGAGGGTTCGATTCGGGGTCATTGCGTGGCTGAGGTCATGCAGGATCAGGCAGAAGGGCTGCGCAGGCTGTTGTCTGAGGACTTTGTCCGGATTATTACCCTGACCAGCGGCAAGCGCGGGATGGGTAAAACAGCCGCTTTGGTGAATCTGGCCGCAGCGCTGGCCAAGCGCGGCAAACAGGTCATGGTGCTGGATGAGCATCTTGGCAAACATGGCGTGGTCGACATGCTGGGGCTGACGCCGCTTTATGATCTGACCCACGTCATGCGGCGCGAGCATCGTCTCGAACAGGTGATGCTCGAAGGCCCGGAAGGTATGCTGGTGGTTCCGGCTGGAAAGTGTGTGCAAGAGCTGGCCCATCTGCCCTCGTCAGCCCAGGAAACCTTGGTGGAAGCTTTTTCCCAGCTTGCCCGGCCCGTTGATGTGTTGCTGGTAGATGCCGAGGCGGGTGTTGCCAGCCACGTCCTCCCGCCCAGCCTGGCAGCGCAGGAGCTGGTGGTGTTGGTCGATCCTCACCCCTCTTCCATGACGGATGCCTATGCGCTGATCAAGGTGCTGAATCAGGGATATGCGCGCCGCAGTTTTCATATTCTGGTCAACCGCTCGACCAGCCAGGAAGAAGCCATGGTGATATTCAATAATCTGGCTGAAGTGGCGCACCGCTTTCTCCGGGTGACGCTTGATTTCATGGGATATGTGCCGCTCGATCCCAAGCTGCAACGCGCCGCGCAGCTCGGGCGCTCTGTCGTGGAAGCCTTCCCCGCATCGGAAAGCGCCCAGTCGTTTCACGCGCTGGCGGAAGAGATCGAGCAGTGGCCGCGCCCTGATGAGGGCGATGGCCAGATCGAGCGATTCATGCAGCGTCTGGTGCAAAGCAGTCGGGCAGCGGCAGTGACCTCCGTCCGACAGGGCAGGGTGTAACAGGGTGTTGAAAAACTACTGCGAGGTCGTGATGCGGCGTCAGAAACAGGCTCAAAATGCTCACTTACGCTGTGTAAGTTCCACTTTTTCGCCTGTTTCTTCCTTGCCTGGCGACCTCTTGCTACGTTTTTCAGCAACCTGATAAGCCACGTCATGTATCAGGCTAACGGAAAATTGCAGAATAAAGAGCAGTACGTCGAACTCTATGCTCCGCTGGTCAAACGTATTGCGCATCAACTGATCGCCAGGCTGCCGCCCAGCGTGCAGGTCGATGACCTGATCCAGGCCGGCCTGATCGGTTTGCTGGATGCGATGAATCATTATGACGAGACGCAGGGGGCGCAGTTCGAGACTTATGCGACCCAGCGTATTCGCGGCTCCATGCTGGATGAACTCCGGCAGGGCGACTGGGCGCCGCGGTCGGCGCGCAAGAACATGCGCACCGTTGAGGCGGCAGTGAATAAACTGGAACAACAGTTAAGCCGCCACCCCCGCGAGCAGGAAATTGCCGACGAACTGAAAATTCCGCTGGGCGATTACCAGCAAATGCTTCAGGATGCGCGTGGTCACCAACTGGTGTATTACGAAGATTTTCAGTCTGAAGGGGATGAGGACTTCTTCGAGCGTCATTCGGCTGATTCACACCCGGACGCACTGGGTCAGATCGAGGAAGATGGGTTCCGCACTGCGCTGATCGGCGCAATTGGCACCTTGCCGGAGCGTGAAAAGATGGTCATGAGCCTTTATTATGAAAAGGAACTGAACTTGAAAGAGATCGGAGCCGTACTCGGCGTAGGTGAATCGCGTGTATGTCAGCTTCATAGCCAGGCCATCGCCCGGTTGCGAGGCCGCCTCAAAGAATGGTTGTCCGCCTGACTGTCATGAAAAATAGGTCACTCCAAATGATGAATCACCACTTGTGCCCTTTTGGGTATGACAGTCTCCCCCTCCCCCAGCCCTCCCCCGGTGGGAGAGGGGGACGCAGGCTCGCTACGCGAGTTTTATTTTAATGCGCGGCGGCAGAGTTGATTTAGCCAGTATTTTCGGCATCCTGCTGGCGCTGCTGGCGATTGTCGGCGGCCAGATACTGGAGGGCGGGCATATTGGCTCCCTGCTTCAGTTCACGGCTTTCATGATCGTGATCGGCGGCACGCTTGGCGCCATCATGCTACAGAGTTCGCCAGCCGTTTTTTTGTCCGGCATTCGTCTGATCAAGTGGATTTTTGTTCCACCCCCGCTGAATCAAACGCAACTGATATCAGAAATCATCGGCTGGAGCCAGTTGGCGCGGAAAGGCGGCTTGCTGGCGCTGGAGCCGCTGATTGAAGGTCTGGTTGATTCGTTCCAACGCAAGGGCTTGCAAATGCTGGTTGATGGCGCCGAACCAGACAAGATACGCGATAGCCTGGAAGTGGAAATCGGCACTTACGAAGAGCATCATCGCCTGGCGGCAAAAGTCTGGGAGGGTGCAGGCGGCTACGCCCCGACCATCGGTATTATTGGCGCCGTCATGGGTTTGATTCATGTGATGGAAAATTTGTCCGACCCGTCAAAACTGGGCGGGGGCATCGCGGTGGCTTTCGTGGCCACCATTTATGGCGTAGGCTCGGCCAACCTGTTCTTTTTGCCCATCGCCAACAAGCTCAAGTTCATTATTGGCCAGCAAGTGGTATACCGGGAAATGATCGTGGTCGGGCTCACCGGTATCGCCAACGGGGAAAATCCGCGCGTGATCGAAACCAAGCTTCAGGGTTATATTGTTTAGGGTGATGAGTGAGGGGTGATGAGGAATGAGTATTCATTGCACGCGTTTTGCTTGGGTTGCTTCACAGCGATAGCTGCTGGCACGAGCGCGCTTTTTCCCATTACCCATCACTCATCACTCATCACGCCCTAACAAAATGGCTCGTAAAAAACGTCCTGAAGAACACGAAAACCACGAGCGCTGGCTGGTGTCTTATGCCGATTTCATCACGTTGTTGTTCGCTTTTTTTGTCGTTATGTACGCGATTTCATCCCTGAATGAGGGTAAGTATCGGGTGCTGAGCGATTCGCTGGTCGATGCGTTCAAGAATCCGCCGACCACGCCAGAACCCATCCGCATCAAAATGGAAACCCCCAGCAAAACGCCGTCCGGTACGCCGCAAGTCGTTCAGCCCCTGCCCGTTAAAAAGCCTGAGTCGGCCCAGGAAGTTCAGCGCAAGAAGGAACAGGAGAAAATGAAGGGGGTGGCCAGCGAAATTCTCAGAGTCATGGCGCCACTGATCAAGGAGGGGCAGGTGCGCGTGACTCAAAGCCCGCTCGGTGTTTCGATTGAAATCAACGCCAGCGTTCTGTTCGCACCCGGGCAGGCGCAACTGGAACCCCAATCCACCCAGGTACTTTCCGCCGTTGCTCAGGTGGCTGCTGCAGTGCCGAATTCCATCAACATCGAAGGGCATACCGACAATATCCCAATTTCGACGCCTGCTTTCCCATCCAACTGGGAGTTATCCACGGCCAGAGCCAGCAGCGTGGTGCGCCTTTTTATCGAAAATGGGGTTGAACCCGCGCGATTGACGGCGCTTGGCTTTGCAGACCAGCGCCCGGTCGAGCCGAATACCACCGGTGAGAGCCGGGCGCGAAATCGTCGGGTCACGGTGATGATAGAGCCAGACGAAAAGCCGGAAATATCGACGATCCCGCTGGCAAAGGAGCCCTAAGCTGTTCTTTATTCAGAGCTGTCACCTTGCTAAATCTTTGATCCCGGTTTAGCATCCCCGGATGTTCCGGAATCACAGCCGCTTTTTCATTCTCATTCTGCTGGCGCTCTTGCAGTGCTTTGCGCCGCTTCTGCACGCCCATACCCATGATGTTCCTGCCACTATCGGGGTACATCTGCACGACCTGGACGGGCGGCATGACCTCGGCCTGGCCGCGCCCGATGTGCCGACATTTCTGGCAGATCATGGCGATGTTCAGGTCATTGCCATGGTGCATGAATTTCGTCAGGATAGCTCGATGGAAGTGGTTGGCGCTGATCGGCCAATCTTGCCGGCATATTCGCTCGCATCCGGCGTTACAGTGTCATTCCTGCTTGAATCAACGCCAGCCTCACTGCCATGGCGCCCCCGCCCTCATGTACGCCCTCTCTCTCAGGCTCCACCTGCCTCGCTGATCCTGTAAGCATCTAGAATCGTAAAAATAGGTAGTTCGGCACGCGTGTCGGCTAACAGTGTTATGGTATTTCCCCCATATCACCCGGGGGAGGAGAGTCAATATGCAATTTATCCCATTATTTCTGGTTATTTCCCTGTGCTGCTCCGGCCTGGCGACAGCTGGCGCCGATATCCCCATGACAGCCAAACAGTCACAGGCGCTGGGTATCGAAACCGTCCCGCTCATGGCGTCCTCAATTGGCACCGGCAATGCGCTGCCGGCCAAGGTCATGATCCCGAACCAACAGATTCGGGTCGTCAGCGCGCCCCTGGCGGGCATGGTGGAAAGCCTGGCTGTGGCGGTTAACCAGAACGTGAAAAAAGGCCAGCCGCTGCTGCGCCTGCAAAGCCCCGATCTGGCCCAATTGCAGCGCGATTATCTGCAAGCGGCGCTGCAATCGCAGCTTGCGCAAAATTCCCTGAACCGCGACGAGGGGTTGTTCAAGGAAGGCATCATTGCCGAGAGTCGTTTCCTGGCAACGCGGAATGCTGCCCTGACCTCGGCGGCGATCGCCAATGAGAAGCGTCAGGCGTTGCGACTGGCGGGTGTAGGCGATGCGGTGATCGGAAAAATGCAAACAAACCAGTCCATCGTCAGCGGGCTGGATATTGCCTCGCCCATCGAGGGCGTGGTGCTGGAACTGCTGATCGAACCGGGCCAGCGCGTCGAGGCGGCAGCACCGCTGTTCAAGGTGGCGCGACTGTCACCCTTGTTGCTGGAAATCCAGGTGCCGCTGAGTCAGGTCAGTACCTTGAAACCTGGTGCATCGGTGCGCGTCCCGGCTTCCCTCTCTCCTAACTCTCTCCCGGGGGGAGAGAGGGACGCGGGATCGCTGCGCGATGCCAGAATCACTGGCAAGGTGATTTCGATTGGGCGAAGTGTTTCCGAGGCTAATCAGACTGTCACGGTGCAGGCGGAAGTAAGCGACGATGCCGGTAATTTGCGTCCCGGCCAGTATGTGGAGGCCGTGGTGGGCTCGGTGGTGGGCGCGAAGCAGTGGGCGGTACCCAATGCCGCGTTGGTGCGGGCTGGAAATCAGGCTTATGTTTTTGTGCAGACGCCTGCCGGCTATCGCCCTCAGCCCGTCCAGGTGCTTGGCCAGGCAACGGCCACGATCACGATTACAGGCGAATTGCGTGGTGATGAGAAAGTGGCGGCCAAGGGCACGGTAGCGCTCAAGGCGGCTTGGCAAGGCCTGGGCGGGGGTGAATGATGCTCGCACGCCTGATTGAATTCTCCCTCACCCAGCGACTGGTTGTCATCATCAGCACGCTGGCCTTGGTCGCTGCCGGTGCGCTGGCTTTCAAGACGCTGCCGATCGACGCTTTTCCCGATGTTTCCTCGACCCAGGTCAAGGTGATTATCAAAGCGCCGGGGATGACGCCGGAAGAAGTGGAGTCACGCATCGTGGCGCCGATCGAGGTCGAACTGCTGGGAATTCCCAACAAGAAAATCCTGCGCTCGGTATCGAAATATGCCCTCACCGACATTACCCTGGATTTCGAGGACGGCACCGACATCTACTGGGCGCGCAACCAGGTGGCGGAGCGGCTTTCCGGCGTGATGAAGGATCTGCCATCCGGTGTCAGCGGCGGTCTGGCGCCGATTACCACGCCCTTGGGCGAGATGCTGATGTTCACCATCGAGGGCGGCGATCTCACCTTGCTGGAGCGGCGCTCCCTGCTTGACTGGGTGATACGCCCGGCGCTGCGCACCCTGCCCGGCGTGGCGGATGTCAATGCGCTGGGCGGGCTGGTCAGGAGCTTCGAGGTGATGCCGGACAATGCAGCCTTGCTGGCGCGCGGCGTTTCGCTGGGTCAATTGCAGACAGCGCTGGAGACCAACAATCGCAACGACGGCGCCGGTCGCATCAAGGATGGCGAGGAAGTCCTGCTGGTGCGCAGCGAGGGGGCGATCAAGACTCTTGACGACCTGCGCGCGATTGTTATCAATAGCCGCGACGGACAGGTGGTGCGGGTGGGCGACGTGGCCACGGTGCGCATCGGCCACCTGAGCCGCTACGGTGCGGTTACCAAGGACGGCAGTGGAGAGGCGGTGGAAGGGCTGGTGCTGGGCCTGCGCGGCGCCAATGCGCAAACAGTGGTGAACGGCGTCAAGGCGCGCCTGAAGGAGATCGCACCATCGCTCCCTCCTGGCGTCAGGGCCGAAATCTTCTACGACCGGGGCAGCCTGGTGGAGCGCGCCGTCGGCACCGTCTCCAAGGCTCTGCTGGAAGCCATCGTGCTGGTGGTGATCCTGCTGCTGCTGTTTCTGGGCAATTTGCGCGCCGCGCTGGTAGTGGCGGTGACGTTGCCGCTGGCAGCGTTGTTCACCTTCATCCTGATGCGCCTGTTCGGCATGTCGGCCAACCTGATGAGCCTGGGCGGGCTGGCGATCGCCATCGGCATGTTGGTGGACGCGGCGGTGGTGGTAGTGGAGAACGTCGTTTCCCATCTCGCCCATGACCGCAGTGCCAAGAATATCCCGCACCTGCATGTGATTTACCGGGCGGTCAAGGAAGTGGTGATGCCGGTGGCCTCGGGCGTGGTGATCATCATCGTGGTGTTCCTGCCGCTGCTGACCTTGCAGGGACTGGAAGGCAAATTCTTCATCCCGGTCGCGCTGACCATCGTGTTTGCCTTGGCAGGCTCGCTGATTCTGTCGCTGACGGTGATCCCTGTGCTGGCTTCCTATTTTCTGAAACAGGGTAGTCATGAGGATCCCTGGCTGGTGAGAAAGCTCGTTGCAGTCTACATGCCAGTCCTGAAGTGGGCGCTGCGGCACGGCAAGCAGGTGGCCTTCGGCGCGCTGGCTGCGCTGGCCGTGACGGCGGTGGTGTATCCCTTCATCGGCAAGACCTTCATGCCGGTGATGGACGAAGGCGACATCATCATCGGTATCGAGAAGCTGCCTTCGATCAACCTGCAAAAAAGTTTCCAGCTCGATCTGAAAATCCAGCAGGCCCTCATGAAACAGGTGCCGGAGGTGAAGGGCGTCGTTGCGCGCGTCGGCTCGGACGAACTTGGCCTGGATCCGATGGGATTCAACCAGACCGATACCTTTCTGGTGCTGAAGCCGCGCAAGGAGTGGCGCAATCCCGACAAGGAATGGCTGACCGACCAGTTGCGCGAGGTGCTCAAGGACTTTCCTGGCGTGGCTTACAGCTTTACCCAGCCCATTGACATGCGCGTTTCGGAAATGATTATCGGCGTGCGCGGCGACGTAGCGGTGAAGATTTTCGGCCCCGACCTGGCGACGCTCAATCAGGAGACCGAGAAGATCGAAACCCTGCTCAAGGGCATCAAGGGCAGCGAGGATGTGTACCGGGTGATGAACGAGGGCGTGCAGTATCTGAAAATCGATATTGATCGCCTTGCCGCCGGACGCATGGGTTTGTCGGTGGACGAGATTGGCGAGATCCTGCGCGTTCAGCTCGAAGGCCAGGTGCTGGGCGTGGTGCAGGAAGGAATGCGCCGCACGCCTGTGCTGCTGCGCGGCGAGGATGACGTGCGCGATATTCCGGCAGTTTTTGCGGGCCTGAACCTGACCCTGCCTTCCGGCAAGAGCGTGCCGCTCTCCAGCGTAGCCAGCCTCAAGCGTGTGGATGGCCCGGTCAAGATCGAGCGCGAAAACTCGCAACGCTACGCCGTGGTGGTCGCCAACGTGCGCGGCCGCGACCTGGTGGGTTTCGTCGAGGAAGCCAAGCAGGCGGCAGCGAAACAGGCGCCGCCTCCTTCCGGCTACAGCCTGGTTTGGGGCGGGCAGTTCGAGAACCAGCAACGTGCTGCAGCGCGCCTGGCGGTCGTGGTGCCGGTTGCGCTGGCGCTGATCCACCTGTTGCTGTTTGCCTCGTTCGGCTCGATGCGCCAGGCTACGCTGGTGTTCGCCAATATCCCTTTCGCCCTGATCGGCGGCGTGTGGGCGCTGTGGCTGTCGGGCGAATACCTGTCGGTGCCGGCGTCGGTCGGCTTCATCGCCCTGCTCGGCATTGCCGTTTTGAACGGCGTGGTGATGGTGAGCTATTTCAACCAGTTGCGGGAGCAGGGCATGGCGCTGGCCGAAGTGGTGGTGGAGGGCGCTCGACGGCGATTGCGGCCGGTGATGATGACCGCCAGCATTACCGCCTTCGGCTTGGTTCCGCTGCTATTCGCCAGCGGTCCCGGTTCGGAAATCCAGAAGCCGCTGGCCATCGTGGTGATTGGCGGATTGCTGAGCTCTACGCTGCTGACACTAATCATCCTGCCGCTGCTTTACCAGCGGTTTGGGGTGGCCGGGGAGAATAAATAATGAAAAAACTGGATTGTTGTCTGACTATCGTCTTCCCTAAAGGGCTGGAAGAAAACATGATCGACCACTTGCTGGAACACCCGGAACTGGCCAGCGGTTTCACCACTTACGAGGTGGAAGGGCACGGCCAGGTTGCCGTCTACCACAGCGTCAACGAGCAGGTGCGCGGTCGTGCGTGGCGGGTGAAAATGGAAGTGGTGATGGATCACGAGGATGCACGGACGCTGATTGCCCATTTCAAGGAAAGCCTGCCGAGCAAGGATATCGCCTACTGGATTGCACCGGTCAATGAATTTGGGAGGTTCGCATGAACCCGGTAATCTCGCAAAAAGATGTAGGTCGGCCTTCAGGCCGACACGTCGGCCTGAAGGCCGACCTACAGTTAGCACTTATCGCCATTGGGCTTGTTTTTGCAACTTCATCCAGGGCAGCGGAATTCAGGGAATATCCCGATTTGCCGCCTCAGGCCGTGGTGCAACAGGCGCTGCAAAGCTACCCCTCTGTCCTGGCGGCACAGTCCGGCATCAAGGCCGGCGAAGCGGCACGCGAGCGTTTGGAAAGCGGGCCGCACGAAATCAATATCGTTGCCGGGGCAGGCCGTCGGCGCGTCGACACCGGCGAGCGCTTCCAGGAGTGGGATCTCGGCCTGGAACGCGCGCTGCGCTTGCCGCGCAAGGCCAGTCTCGATGTCGCGCTCGGCCAGCAAGGCCTGGTGCTGTCGCAAAACGCCTATGGAGACGCCATGCACGAAGCGGGGCGCAGCTTGTTGTCCAAGTGGTTTGCTGTGATGCGTGAGCGTACTCAAAGCGAACAATGGCAGCAACAAGTGAGCGTGTTGAAACAGCAACTCGATGTCGTGGCACGCCGCGTCAAGGCGGGCGATGCTTCCCGTCTTGAAGAAGATATGGCGCGGGCAGCGCTGATGCAGGCGGAAATTTCACTCCGCCAGGCAAGTTTGCGCGCTGATAACGCGAGCATGGAATTGTCCCGCTATTTCCCTGCGCTGGGTCTTCCGTCGGCGACAACTGGCCCGACACCGGGGGCCGCCGAAAACCCTCTGCCATTGACCCAGAATGTCGCCTGGTGGCTGGATCTGGGGCTGGATCATAATCATGAATTGATGCTGGCTCGCGCCGAATCGAAAATCGCCCAACTGACCGCCCAGCGCATGGACGCCGATAGAATGCCCGACCCAACACTGGGTCTGAACTACAATTCCGAGCGCAACGGCAGCGAGAATGTGACCAGCGTGGTTTTTTCCATCCCCTTGCCGGGCGGAGCCAGGCGCGCGGCCAGTGCCGAGTCCCAGGCGCATGCAGAGATGGCCGCGCAGCGCGAAGCCTTGGTGCTGCGTCGGATAGAGGCTGAAATCTCAAGCACTTTCAACAACGCAAGGGCAAGCTACGCCAACTGGCAAAGTGCGGCTGAAGCCAGCGAGCTGATACAGCGCAATGAAGAAAAAATGGCACGCGCCTACACGCTGGGCGAGATGGGCCTGAACGAGGTGCTGGTGGCGCGCCGTCAGGGCATGGAAGCGCGTCTTGCCGCTACCCTTGCCCGGTTTGAAGCCGCTGAAACGCGCTACCGCCTGCTGCTGGATACGCACCAGTTGTGGCCATTGGGGAACGAAGCGGAGGAGGGGCACCATTGACTGGTTTTTTTACCCACAATTGGCTTGCCTCCATCTTTTACTCTTTACGCAGTTTTTGGCCCCGCTTTCATTGGCGTATTGGGTAAACTGACCGGATTCACAACACATTTGACCGTATCCATGCAATGAGCGGAATCTACGTCACAGCCCTGTACGTCATGAGCGGCGTCTGCGCCTTCGCGGCGCTGCATCATGGGCTCGCCGTCTTGCGCCGAAGGGTGAATCGCATCCATCTGCTGTTCGCGTTGCTGGCGCTGGCGATCATGGGACTCGTATTGGCAAGGGCAGGCGCCTACCAGGCACAGACAGCCGAGGCGCTGGTTGCGATGCGAAAATGGGAGGTAGCGGCCGTATGCGTTTTTTTCTCGCTATTTCCCTGGTTCATCGCCGAGTACACCGGCATCCGGCCACGCAAGTTGCTGCTCGGGTTGACCGCCTTTTTTGTCTTGATGTTCGCGCTCAATCTCATTCAGCCCTATGGCCTCCAGTTCACCGGCCTGCCGCAACTGACTTATCTTGAATTGCCCTGGGGCGAACGCGTGGTGGATTTGCGCGTTCTTCATCCCCCGCTGTTGCACACCATTGGCTGGGGCGGCATTCTCGTCGCCCTGGTGTTCAGTCTTTATGCCTGCATCGCTCAATACCGGCAGGGACAGCAACAGAAGGCTAGTGCGCTGGCCTGGGCGCTGGGTCTGTTTTTTGTTGCCGTCATGTTCAACCTGGTCATCAATCGCTTGAACATTGAATTTATTCACACCAGCGACTTCGGCTTCATCGTCTTGCTGGTGCTGATGGACCTGGAGATGATGCTGGAATCGCGCGACCAGAATCGACACATGCGCGCCGTGCTGGATCACTTGTCGGCGGCGATCTGCCTGAAGGATTCGAAGGGGCGCTACCAGCTGGTCAACCACACATTCGAGACGTTTTTTCACACCCGCGAAGCTGACATCGTCGGCAAGAACGTTTTTGATCCATTCCCCCGGCAACAAGACGAACTCATCCGTGCCCAGGAACGCCAGGTGCTCAATACCCGCCAGAATGTCGAAAGCGAAGAGGTGCTGGAATGCGATGGCCAGCCCCGCATATTTCAATCGATCAAGTTTCCGCTGCTGCGTCCGGATGGTTGCGTCTATGCGGTGGGGGGCGTCTATGTCGACATCACCGAATCCCGGAAGCAGGACGAAACGCTGGACAAGTTTCGTCGGCAGCTTTGGCACGCTGACCGCGTGGCAAGCACGGGCGCCATCACGGCTTCGCTCGCCCACGAGTTGTGCCAGCCCCTGTCCGCCATCCTCAACAATGCTCAGGCAGGCCTGCGTTTCATGGCCCAGGATAAGGTCGATCTCGATGAAATACGCGAGATATTTCAGGATATCGTGCGTGACGACAAGCGCGCCGCAACCGTGATCAACGGCTTGCGCGCCATGCTGCAGCAGGAAATACCCTATGCCGACCTCGATCTGGCTCAGTGCGTCAATGAGGTGATCAAACTGCTGCATAGCGAGATCATCAGGCACGGCGTGGAGGTCGAGTGCATGCTGGACGCGAGCCTGACGGTGCGGGCGAACAAGACGCAAATCCAGCAGGTGGTGCTCAACCTGATGATCAACGCGCTGGAAGCCATGGCGGAGCAACCGGCAGGAGAACGCAAGCTGCGGGTCAGGGTGACGCGCGCTGACGGAAAGGGGCGGATATCGATAAGCGATAGCGGCATCGGGATTCCGGAAGACATGCTAGACCGGGTATTCGACGGCTTTTACACAACCAAGTCGCAGGGCTTGGGCGTGGGCCTGGAGGTGTGCCGCTCGATCGTGGAGTCCCACTGCGGTGTCATTTGGGCCGAAGCCAATCCGGATCGGGGAGTCACCTTCCACTTCGCCCTGCCGTTTGCCCAGGAAGCATCCGCGACAGAAGGGGCGACTGGCGTGTGAGATGCAAGGTCACGCTGACCCCATAGGCGCTGAAGTCAGGCGGTATCTTCCTGCACCACCCATGAAATTGCGTCAAGCAAGGCCTGATCATCCACTGGCTTGCGCAGAAAAAAACGCACGCCCAGATCGCGGGCCGACTGGCGCGCGTCATCGTCGTCACGCGCCGATATTGCGATTACGGGCAAGGCAATCCCTTTCTCCTTGAGTCGTGCGCTCAACTCCAGGCCGTTCATGCGCGGCATCGTGATATCCATGAGAATGCAGGCATGGCCTGCATTGCTCACCTCTGCCAGAAAACGTTCAGGATTCTCATACACGCGGTTCTCGATACCGGCCGAGCGCATCAGACGCGAAAGCCCCTTGCGCACCGAGTCGTCGTCATCGACGATGTGCACGAATAAAGTTTCTGTTTTGAATGTCACAGCAGGCACTCCGCCAGCGTGTAGAGAAGCTAGAAATTAGGCTTTCGATCAGGAACGAGCAATGAGACTTTGGTCTAACCGGCCTCTGCACCGGGCTGGGGGATCTCGAATCCGACGGCATCGCACAGGTGGACAAGTTCCGCGATGGTAGCGGCCTCCATCTTTTCCATGACCCGGCCACGATGCGTTTTCACGGTTATTTCCGCGATGCCCAGATCGTAGGCGATCTGCTTGTTGAGGCGCCCGTGCAGAACCTGTTCCAGCACCTCGCGCTCGCGCACCGAAAGCCGGATCAGTCTCGCCATGATGCTGTCGTGATGATGGCGGGAGACCGCCTCGACAAGTTGGCGCTTGATCGCTTGATCCAATGCCTGAAACAGAACATCTTCTTCCACGGGTTTGACCAGGAAGTCGACAGCGCCCTGCTTCATGGCATGCACACTCATGGGAATGTCGCCTTTTCCGGTCAGAAAAACCACCGGCAGGCAGATGCCCGCCTCAGCCATGCGCTCATGCAACTCAAGACCATTCATGCCCGGCATTTGGACATCGAGCAAGACACAGCCCGATTCGCTCAAGGGCGCACGCTCCAGAAACTCAACCCCAGAGGCAAATGCTTCGGCGTTCCAGCCTGTAGAACGGAGCAGGCGCATCAGACTAAGCCGCACTGCGGCATCGTCATCCACTACGAAAATGGTCGGATCCGTCTCGGGCATTGACTGGGTGTTCCTGGTTAGCTGTGTTTGCATGGATCCACCAAACGCGGGGGCTCAAACCTCCCACACTCTCACCTCCGGCGCGATGCCCGCCGCCCGCGCCGCCTTGCAGAATTCACGGTCGAAGGTGTGCATGACGGCGGTACCACAGGCGGCCAGATGCAGCGCGTCAGCAAAATCGGCACCTTGCTCGTACCATTCGAGCGCGTTGCCGACGATTTCAGCAGTCTCGATCACGGTATTGTCTGTTTCCAGCAGTGCCCTGAAAAATTCCAACAATTCGATCGGCGTTTTTTTGTAGCGAGCACGCAGTACCCATTCGGTTTCCAGGAGCACAGTACGTGAAACAAATACCGAATCCCCGGCAATAAGTTGCCGGACAACGGCAACCTGCTCGGGGTGGTCCGCGACCAGGGCGCGCACCAGCATATTGGTGTCGAGCGCGATCATCGGCTACGCTTCTCTGAGGCTTCCCAGTCCGCGCTGTAGTCGACAGGCTTGCAGAGTTCTTCAGTAGATAGGGGCTGCCCATCATGTTTGAGCATACCAATCAGATCCTCAAATTTGCGGCCGGTTTTCTTCGAAACTGCTTTGAGCATGACGCCAGAAGCACTGGAAACCAGAGTGATCTGGGTTCCAGCATCCCAATGCAACTCGTCCCGAATTTCCTTCGGGATCACGACCTGACCTTTGCTGGACAGCATGATGGTGGCGATAGACATGGCGATTTCCAATGGTAAGGCGAAAAGTAAGCCAAATTATCTACTTGCCGTTGGCGTATGGCAAGTAGTTCGGTGAAGCCAGCATCGTTACCTGTAACCCGCCCACCCAGATTCTTCACATTCTCGGCGCTGAGCGCGATGATTTAGCCCCCCAATAAGACCAAAGTCTAATAGCTAACGGCAAGCAAAATAGACCGATGAACGATCCTCGACAGCAGCACCCCCAGCGCGACATTCCTCTCTGAGTCGCAGAGCCGGGTTGCCCGCACAACCCCGTAGGTCGGGTTAGCGCAGCGTAACCCGACAGATTGCCGATGAATTGTCGGGTTACGCTGCGCTAACCCGACCTACGCCAAACGCAGGTATTGAATGGCCGTATCTATAAGGAAACAGAAGGGAACAGGATGAGCAAGTTGATGGAAGCTAAATCCGCAGATCATGCGCCCCGGTTCTCGCTGGTGGTGGGCGGCCCTTTCCATGCGCTTCTGTCCCGCCTCGGGCTGACAGGGGCGGATCAGCTTCCAACGCTGCGCGCCGCTTTCGCCCTGGCCTTGCTTGCGTGGTTGCCGCCCGCCTTGCTCGTGGTTGCACAGTCGGTTATCGATAACAGCTATTCTGGCTGGGGATTCTTCACGGACTTGACGGTTTATACGCGCTATCTGATTGCGGTTTGGGTGTTGGTCGCGACCGAACGCTATGCGGATAGCCGTACCATCATGCTGGTGCATGAGTTCCGCGACGCGCGGCTTATTCCCGATGACAGCCACCCCGCGTTCGCAGCCGCGCTCGATATCGCCGACCGCCGTTCCAGTTCCAGACTCGCGGAACTGCTCATTCTGCTTGTCGCCGTGGTCTGGTCTGCCCTCTCCACGCAATATGCCGTCGAGATTGCCAGGTCAAGCTGGGAGGGGGCAGTCATCGCTGGTGGGGTCTCCCTGTCCTGGGCCGGGGAAGCCGGACGTTTCCTGAGCAACCCCCTGTTCCTCTTTCTGGTTCTGCGCTGGTTTTGGCGCTTCCTCGTCTGGACTGTACTGCTTTACCGTCTCTCGCGGCTGCGGCTCCAGCTTTCGCCCATGCATCCGGATCGTTCGGCAGGGCTTGGCTTTCTCGCGATCTATCCCGGCATCTTCAGCGGCCTCGCCTTCGCGCTGAGTTGCGTGGTCGCATCGGCCATGCTGAAGGAGCTCAGCTTTGTGCAACATGATCCCCAGGCTGTCTGGCTCGCTCTGGCGCTGTGGGTTGCGGTTGTCCTGCTCGTGTTCATTGGCCCGCTGCTGGTGTTCACGCCCCACATTCTGGCTGCACGCGAAAAGGCGTTGCTCGAATATGGCCGCCTGGTCAACCAGTTTCAGCGCGCTTTCCATCACAAGTGGATCGACGAGGCAAGAAACGGCAAGGATCTGATGGGTGCGACCGATCTCGCTCCGCTATCGAGCCTGTATGCCATCCTGCAAACCGTGCGGGGACTACAGGTGATCCCTGTCGATAAAACCGCTGTCGCGCAGCTCGTCATTGCGGCGGGTCTTCCCTTGCTGGCGGTTGTCGCGAAGCAGGTGTCGCTCCTGGCCATGCTCCAATGGATCGTCGGCAAGATTTTGTAACCGACAAAGATGGCTACCCTACTTACCGTTCGGGAGGGACGCCATGAAAGCGGTGCGCCTTTGGCTTCAACCCCATCTTTTCCTCTGTGCTCTCTGTGGCTAACTGAGGTTTTAAGGTCGTTAAGCGTTGCAGGAGAAGCAAATGAAGGAAACTTTGAAGCCCGGTATCAGATACGAGCACAAGTTCGTGGTTCCGCAATCGAAAACCGTCCCGGCGCTTTATCCGGAGTCGGATGAGTTCGTGGCAATGCCGGAAGTCTTTGCTACGGGCTTCCTGGTTGGTTTTCTCGAATGGGCCTGTATCAAGGCGATCAATCCTCATCTCGATTGGCCACAGGAACAAACAGTGGGAATCCACATCGATGTCAGCCACGAAGCGGCAACCCCACCCGGTCTTGAAGTGACGGCTACTGTGGAGTTGATCGCTGTCGAAGGAAAAAAGCTCGTCTTTGCGGTGGAGGCCCACGATGGTATAGACCTGATCTCCAGGGGGCGACATGAGCGGTTTGTGATCAACAAGGAAAAATTCGATGCCAAGCTTGGCGCCAAGAGGGTTAACGCGTAATCCGGCGGCCCAGCCAGCTTCATCCTGTTTTTGGGCGCCTCTTCAGGCTTTATCGATGGGTTTGCTGCCAGGCATGTGGCTGAGTTGACCGCTCGCGCTGTAGAGATTATTGACTGGGTTGGCTGCGGCACGTAGAACGGATAGTGCCTGCTGGTTGTGGCTTAGATGCGTTTCAATGAGGGCGCCATTGCGACGGTTGGTGTGGTCTGCTTCGCGCGCCAGGGTCAGCAATGCCGCCCATATTTGGCGGGTACCTGCGTTCGCCCCTGTTTCGTCGAGCAGTGCCAGCATTCCGGCTGGACTGCTTTCATGCCCCGCATCGGATAACACCTGGGTGCGCTCATCGGAAAAATCGGAAAGGTGCTTGATCAGCATGGATTTTCGGGGAGCAAGTGCAATCAGCAGGTCGATCTGACCATCGATCAGTGTTTGCTGCTCTTCCTGAAGTAGAAGTTCGAATTCCTTGAACGTCTTAAGTTCGGCGTTCAGTCTGTCTGTAAAGCGGGAAAGCAACACTTCAGTTCTTTTGATTTTTGAGCAAGTCCCTGACGTCATTCAGCAGTCCTTCCGCGATGGCTTCGGGATTGACCTTGAACCGTCCTTCGGCAATGGCTTGCTTGATGGCTTCAACCTTGGCGGTATCAACTGGCGATTCGCTCATGCTGCTGCGCATTGCCTGTAGTTGGCCTGTCGAGCTGAGATTGACCTCATCCGCGCTGGCGCTTTCCTTCCCGCTGCTTGTAGCCGGAGTCTGGCTGCGCACGGTTTTTTCGCCTGCGGGCGTGGCGAGGGGCTTGGTGATGTTGCCGTCAATTTTCATGATGATTCCCTTGTGCAATCGCACTGTCTGGTTCGGGATACTTTAAGATTAAGCTTGGTAGCGGCAGTTGACAGGTAAACTTTAGGAAAATTTTGGTTAAAACTGCACCTCTGCTACCCCGGATTCCTTTGCGATGGCCTTGATCACACGCCCGGACTGGGTTCGCACGGAAACCAGGCTGCCGACGGTCGCATTATTGAGCGCTTTCCCTTCCGAATTGACCTGAAAGCCCCGGCCGCCAGCGACGATTCTGACACTCTGCCCTTGCAGAATGACGTAGGGCGCGCGCAGCATATCCAACCTTAATGGATAGCCTGCGGCGATGCCGAGGGCGGGGGTTTTTCCAATCGCTTGTGCGGGGGCACTGATTACGCCCGCAGCATACTGGGTAATATCGTCGCTTTTGATCTGGATGTCAGCCGCCGTCAGTGTCTGGCCAGGGCTCAGGGGGCGTGCGGAAAAAACAATATCGGCCACGATACTGACTGTGGCCGGGATATAGATGGTCCATAAAGTCGGCGCAGAGCAGCGGGCGCCAATGTTCGTGTTGCCCCACAGTCGGCTGCCAGCCGGGACGAAATAGTCTATTTCGAAACAGGCAGCCAGGTTAAGACGCGGATCAAGGGGGCTGGTCACGATGGATACTTGTCCTGTCTGCCCTGCCATTTGCTGTTTGACGAACTGGTGTGCACCCAGGCGAATGGTGTCGAGATCCTGTAACTGGGTGGCGGCCATGCCGATCTGTGGCGCTACCAATAGCAGGAAAAGCAGGGCGATTAACCGTTTCATGCCCGGATTGTAACTGAAACGGGGCAAGCAGGCATTTTGCCGCCAGGCGAAAGCTCGCAAATGGGGTAAGCAGGCATTTCGCCTCAAGGCGAAAGCTCACAAAAAGACGGGGTGCTATACTTCATCCGCGCTCCCCAAATAACGGAATGACCATGGCTACTCCTACCAATCCGACTGATATCGCACGCGAGACTTTCAAGTTGCTGGCATCCCGCCGGGTCGCGCCGACACCGGAAAATTATCAAGCCATTTATTGCGAGATTGCTGGAACCCAGCCCGAAGCTTGCTCTGTGGCAGACATTCTCAAGGTAACGGAAACCTTGTCTCGCAAGACGCCGGCCATGGCGCAGCCCCTGAAAGCGTTGAATTCGGCTCTGAACGAGGGTGATCCGGTAAAAATCGGGGCGGCGCTGCTTGCCTTGTTGCCCAAAGCCTGTGGCGAGGACGATGTGTCATGGGGCGGGCTGATTCGCGACCTGATACGCCAGTGGGATCTCAAGCAGAGCGGAATGACGGTGTCCCGTAAGCGTGAAGGGCTGGAGCGGGTATTGAGCAATTTTTCCCGCGACCCATCCCAGTTGTTGCTCAAGTTGCAGGCGCTGGTGAGTTTATGGGCGGAAAATCCGGCAGCACAGGCGGGCGTGCCGGTGGACGAGGATGTCGCGCCGGTCGGGGCGGCCACGCCAACCAGTGGCGGACCGATTGATGTCGCCGGATCGGCTGATATTGCCGACGCCCTGCGCGAGATGCTGGTGCAAGCCATCAAGACCGGCGTCGCTCCCCGGTTGCTCAATTTCCCCGATTTGCACGATGAAGCGCTGATGTTGGCGGATCAGGCCATGCAGGCAAACAGTCAGGTGGGGATACAGGCGGTTGCCAAAAATATCAGGCAATTCTGGTTGAAGCTTGAATTGCGCAATGATTCCGATGCCCAGGTGCTCGATGGCCTGACCCGGCTGCTCAAAATGCTGACGGACAATATCAGCGAGCTGCTGCTGGATGATAAATGGCTGCACGGGCAGATCGCGGTGGTGCAGGACATCATTGCAAAACCGCTGGACAGCCGCGTGCTGTATGACGCTGAGCGCAGCTTCAAGGAAGTGATTTTCAAGCAGGGCAACCTCAAGCAGAGCCTGAACGAAGCCAAGCTGACCATCAAGAGCATGGTTTCCTCTTTCATTAGCCGCATGTCGGAAATGTCCGCCAGCACCGGCGAATACCACAACAAGATCGAGCGTTATGCTGAGGAAATCAGCCAGACTGAAGATATCGACAAGTTGAACGCCATTTTGGGCGGCTTGATGAAAGATACACGCGGCATGCAACTGGACATGATGCGCTCGCGCGACGAACTGGAACTGGCGCAGAAGCAGGTCAAGGAAGCGGAAAGCAAGATCCAGCAACTGGAAACGGAGCTTGATCATGCCAGCGAGCTGGTGCACAAGGATCACCTGACCGGGGTACTCAACCGGCGCGGCATGGATGAGGCCTTCGAGCGCGAGCTGTCGCGTGCGGATCGACTCAAGCTGCCGCTCTGCGTATCCATTCTGGATATTGACCATTTCAAGCGCCTGAACGACACCTACGGCCATGAAATCGGTGATGAAGCGCTGGTGCATCTGGTCAAGGTAGTAAAAGACGCGCTGCGGCCCTCCGATGTGATTGCTCGTTTTGGTGGCGAGGAATTTGTCATCATCTTGCCTGAAGCCAGCCTGGATGAGGCGTCGAAAGTAATGATGCGGGTGCAGCGCAACCTGACCAAAAACTTCTTCATGCACGGCAACCAGAAGTTACTGATTACCTTCAGCGCGGGCGTTGCGCTGCGGACCGAAGGCGAAACCCCGGAATTCATTATCGCCCGCGCCGACAAGGCGCTCTACCAGGCCAAGGAAAGCGGTCGCAATCGGGTGGTTGCCGCCGTCTGATTTGTATTGCCGGGGTGGCGGCAATTTTTGCCGGTCTATCAGCTGTCAGCTATTAGCCATCAGCCATCAGCTATCAGTAAAAGCAGGGCGCTATACCCGATGATGCTGGGCACAAGCGCGCCTACAAAACCACTGACGGCTGACAGCTAATAGCTGGCAGCTTCCTGGCACACTCCGTGCTACTCCTCACCTCACCACGACACGCAACGGTGAGAAAAATGCTCAGCAGAATCGACGACGAAATAGGTTTCATGCAAAAAGCGCTGGGTTTACACGCGCAGCGGCAGAACCTGCTGGCAGGCAATATCGCCAACGCCGATACGCCGAACTACAAGGCCGTCGATATTGATTTTGTCAAAGCCTTGCGCGAGGCAGGAGGGGCGGGGCAGGTGACCGGGCTGGCAACGACCGCATCTGGCCATATGCAGCCTGCGGGCATCGACCCAACCGGTGCGCGCACCCAATACCGTTCAGCACTTCAGCCCAGCGTGGATAACAACACGGTGGATATGGATGTCGAGCGCTCGCAGTTCATCGATAACGCCGTGCGCTACCAGTTCGCGCTGGATCGTGTCAGCAGCAAATTCAAAACCATTGAAATGGCGATCAGGGGTCAATAATCATCATGTCTTTATTTAGTCTCTTTGATATTTCCGGTTCCGCCATGACCGCGCAATCCCAGCGCCTGAACGTGGTGGCGAGCAATCTGGCCAATGCTGACAGCGCGACCAGCGCCAACGGTCAGCCCTATCGCGCCAAGCAGGTGGTGTTCAGCGCCACGCCATTGGGCGGGAGTAATGGCTTGGCAGCAGGGGTGCGCGTCAGCAAAGTGATCGAAGACCCCGCGCCCATGAAAATGAAATACGACCCCTCCAATCCACTGGCCGATGCCAAGGGCTACGTCACCATGCCGAATGTCAATGCGGTGGAAGAGATGGTCAACATGATTTCAGCCTCGCGCTCGTACCAGAGCAACGCGGACGTGATGAATACGGCTAAAACCCTGCTGCTGAAAACATTGGCGATGGGGCAATAATAAACTGTAGGTGCGAATTCATTCGCACAATCATCGGGTTATGTGCGAATTA